>JAIXSF010000480.1 GCA_027484835.1 Rhizobiaceae bacterium
CAGAGGAGGTTAGCCGTGTCGAAGCGTAAGGATTTCATGATGTCCCCCGACAAAAGGCGCGGACGGGCCTGGGCGGACCGACCGGCACGACAAGTCGCGGACCCGGTCTTGAAAACCGGATCCGCGCAGACGTGGATGGATCAGTCGGCGTACTGGCCGGCAGCTTCGATAACCGGCTTCCAGCGAGCGATTTCGCCCTCCAGCTTGGCCTTGAGAGCCGCCGGAGTAACGTCGGCTTCAGGCGACGGCGCGGTGCCGAGTTCGGCGAAGCGGGCAGCCACGTTCTCGTCGGCCAGAGCCTTCTTCAGCGACGCGTTGAGCTTGTCGATTGCCTCAGCCGGCGTGCCCTTCGGTACGTAAACGCCATGCCAGATGCCGACCTGGAAGTTGTTCAAACCACCTTCGGCAGCCGTCGGCACATCCGGCAGCACCGGCAGACGCTCGGCGGAAGTGACGGCGTAGGCCTTGATCGTGCCACCCTGGATCTGCTTCGTCGTGTTGGTGGTCTGGTCGCACATGATGTCGACCTGACCGCCGAGCAGATCGGTCATGGCCGGACCGGTGCCCTTGTAGGGGACGGTGACGAGCGGGGTTTCGATCTGGCTCATGAACAGCATGCCGCAAAGATGCGAGGCAGCACCGATGCCGGCATTGGCAACCGTGACGGTATCCTTGTTCGCCTTCACATATTCGACCAGGCCCTTAAGGTCGGTCGGCTCGAAGTCCTTGCGGGCAACGATGGTCATCGGAACGTCGGTGACAAGACCGACATAGTCGAAGGCGTTCAGTGGATCATACGCGAGCTTGCGATAGAGCGTCGCGCTGGTCGCCATGCCGATATGATGCAGAAGGATGGTATAGCCATCCGGCTCCGAGCTGGCCACGCGGCCGGCACCCAGGGTACCGCCGGCACCGCCGACGTTTTCGACGAGGATCTGCTGACCGAGATCCTTGGACATGGATTCGGCCACGAGACGCGCGACCGTATCGGTCGGACCACCGGCCGCAAACGGCACGACCATGGTGATCGAGCGCTCGGGATAGGTCTGAGCCGATGCGGCTGCTGCGATGAAGGTTGCCGCAATGGCGGTCGCGCTGAAGAGCGACTTGAAGAAAGTCATGAAAGCCTCCCGGTTCGATTGATCCTGCCGGTTCGGCTCCTCCCGCCGGCATTGGATGGCCCGATCTTCGTCAGGTGAGGCCCGGTCACAATTGCCCGGGAGACATACAGCTAAGCTTTTCTGACCTGCCGCACCGCAACATGGGTAGGTTTCCGCCCAAGTCGCTTTTCAGATGTGTGGATTTCCACCCATCAACCGCACTGCGACCGCAGTGTGGTCGCCTCAATCCCGGGCATCGAAGGCAAGGCTCTTGTCGAGACCATGCTTCTGCATCTTCTCGTAAAGCGTCTTGCGCGAGATACCGAGCTGCTCGTAGACCGGACGCAGCGCGCCGCCATGGGCGGTGATCGCATTGGCAATCAGCTGCTTTTCGTAAGCTGCCACCTTGTCTGCGAGGCGAGTATTCGCGCTTTCAAGTGCCGCCGCGCTGTCGAGACCGGTTTCGAGGCCAAGCACCAGCCGATCGGCCGCATTGCGCAATTCGCGCACATTGCCCGGCCAATCGCGCTCGGCAATTTCGGAGAGAATTTCCGGCTCCACTTCCATGTCGTCCCGCCCATAACGGGCACAGGCTTCACGCACCAGATGCAGGAAGAGAAGCGGGATATCGGCCCGCCGCTGGGCAAGCGACGGCACGCGCAGCGTCACGACATTCAGCCGATAGAAAAGGTCGGCCCGGAACCGTCCGGCAGCGACCTCTCCTTCGAGGTCAACCTTGCTGGTCGCGAGGAAGCGCACATCGAGCGGCACCGTCTCGTTCGATCCAAGACGGGTGATCGTGCGCTCCTGCAGAACGCGCAAGAACTTCGCCTGAAGATCGAAAGGCATGGAGCTGATCTCGTCGAGGAGGATCGTTCCGCCGCGACCATGTTCGAATTTGCCGTAACGCGCCCGGATGGCGCCTGGAAAGGCACCGGCCTCATGCCCGAAAAGTTCGCTTTCGATCAGCGTCTCGGGCAGCGAAGCGCAGTTGATGGCGAGAAATGGCCCTTTCGCGCGCGCGCTGACATCGTGCAGGCTGCGCGCAACAACCTCCTTGCCGGCGCCCGTCTCACCGATGACAAGCGCATCCGCTTCCGTCGCGCCGATGGCGCGCACGCGATAACGGAGATCGACCATGACTGGGGTGCGTCCGGGAAGCCGTGTTTCGATATCGTCACGCTTGCCGGCCACGGCCCGCAGCCGGCGATTCTCGAGGACCAAAGATCGACGATCGAGCGCATGCCGCACCACGCCCGCGAGCGCATGACTGGCAAACGGCTTTTCGATGAAGTCATAGGCACCTTCGCGCATCGCCTTGACCGCGAGCTGCACTTCGCCATGGCCGGTCACCAGGATCACCGGAATTTCGTGATCGAGTTCCCGGATCCTGTGCAAAAGTGTCATCCCGTCGATGCCCGGCATGCGGATATCGGAGACGACGACACCATCGAAGCCGAAGCCGACACGCGCCAGCACCTCCTCGCCCGAGGCGAAGGCCTTGACCTGCAGGCCATGCAATTCGAGCGCCTGACTGGTGGAGAAGCGCAGCTCCTCCTCGTCATCGACGAGCAACACCAGACCTGAATTCATTCCGCCGCCTCGTTCAATGCTTCCGCTTCCAGGAGCTCGATGCGGAACAGCGCACCGCCGCCCTCGCGCTGTCCGACCGTGAGGCTGCCACCGAAATCCTTGATGATGTTGTAGGAAATCGAAAGCCCCAGACCAAGCCCCTTGCCCACGCCCTTGGTGGTGAAGAAGGGATCGAAGATCCGTTCCATGATCGCAGCCGGGACACCCGGGCCACGATCGGCGATCTCGATCACAACGCGTCCCTGCGCCCGCTGTGCCGAAAGCTCGATCTTGCGATCGTCGAGACCTTCGACCGCATCACAGGCATTGGTGATGATGTTGACCAGCACCTGCTGCAGACGCACCGAGCCACCTTGGACGCTCGGCAGCCCCGGCTCGAAGTTCATCGACAGGGTCGCATCTGCGGTGCCAAGCCGCGCGGAGACGATTTCGAGCGTTTCCTCCACCACCTCCTCGATCGAAATCGGCCCGAGTTTCTCATTCGGCTTGCGCGCAAAATTGCGCAGGTGCCGCGAGATAGAGGCCATACGGTCGATCAGATTGGAGATCCGCCCGAGATTGTCGCGCGCCTCGGCGATCCTGTCGCGGTCGATCAGCATCGTTGCGCTGTCGGCATAGGTTTTGGCTGCCGCGAGCGGCTGGTTGAACTCGTGTGAAAGGGCAGCCGACATCTGGCCGAGGCCTGCAAGCTTGCCGGCCTGGATGAGATCTGCCTGCGTCTGGCGCAGTTGCAGGTTGACGCGCGCCAGGTCCGCCGTGCGCTCTTCGACCCGCCGCTCCAGCTCAGCCTGGGCCTCGATCTGCATGTGCATCCGTTCCTGCAGCCGCGCCCGGCGCTGGATGACGACGGCAAGACCCAGCCCCAAAAGGCAGAGCGACAACAGGATCGCGACGAGCATGGTGCGGGCCTGGGCATGGATCGTGCCGGTATCGAACAGCACCTTTACCGTCCAGTCGGCCCCCGGCATATATTGCTCGAGCACCAAATATTCGCGCGTGCCCCCCGCCTGGCTGACGGTCATCAATACATGCTCGCCGAGGCTGGTTCGTTTGATCGGAAGCTCCCTTAGGACCGCATCGGCATAACGGCGGGAGGCCGATGTCCGCTCCAGACGCTCCGGGGTCAGCGGCTGAACCGAGGAATACAGCCATTCCGGATTGCCGGTCATGAAGATGATGCCCTCGGGGTCGTGGACCAGGATCTTGTACTGACCGCCACGCCACGAAGTCTCGATCCCCTCGATATCGACCTTGAAGGCGATCACACCGCGAACGACACCATCCACTTCGATGGGCGAGGAGAAGTAGTAGCCGCGCTTCAAGGACGTCGTGCCAAGCGCGTAAAACCGCGCCTGCTTGCCGGCCGCCGCCTCGTAGAAATAGGGACGGTAGATGAAGTTCTCGCCGACGAAGCTCGCCGGTCCGTCGAAGTTGCTGGCGGCGATCGTGTTGCCATCCATGGTCATCACATAGATGTCCGAGGATTCCAGCAGCGTGTTGATCTCCTTGAGATAGAGATTGGCCGCCTCGCGAAGCGCCGGATTGGCGGGATCGAGTACCAGTTCCTTCATGTCCTCGTGGTCGGCAATGAGCGCCGGGAGCGTCTCGTAGCGGCTGAGGTGACCGGAGAGCGCAGAGGTCGCAAGGCGCAACGCGCTGTTGGCCTGCAGGGAGGCTTCCGCCATGACATTCTGGGTGAGGAAGCGATTACCGACGGTCATGAGCGCAATGCTCGCCACGACAAGCAACGCGACCAGCGCGAAGATCATGCGCCGCGCGACAGCAAGCCGCCGTTGGGGTGGTAGCGTTCCGGTCGTCACGTCATCAGGCCTCCTCGAACTGAAGGATAGCGGGCCGGCCGCAGCTTTCCAAGACGGCGCGGAAGGCTTCCGGAAAAGGAAAAGCCGCCGGGGACACCCCGACGGCTTTGTTTTCTGCACTCTTGGCCCGTCGGATCAGGCCGCGCGGCTATGCGAATGTCCAGCCTGCCTGCGGCCTTCCGGTGCAAGCTTGAACTGGTTGACCAGCTGCATCAGGGCATCCGCTTCGTCCGCCAGCTGACGGGTGGCGGCATTGGTCTCCTCGACCATGGCAGCGTTGCGCTGGGTCATCTGGTCCATCTCGTTGACGGAGGAATTGACTTCCGCCAGACCGTTCGACTGATCACGGCTCGCCATCGCGATGACCGAGACGCGGTCGGCGACCGTGATGATATTGGCTGAGATTTCGGCAAGCACCGCACCGGTCTGCTGCACCAGCTTGGATCCGGCAGAAACTTCCGTACTCGACTTGTGGATGAGGTCCTTGATCTGCTGAGCGGCCCCCGCCGAACGCTGGGCAAGCTCGCGGACTTCCTGGGCGACAACGGCAAAGCCCTTGCCGGCCTCGCCTGCACGGGCGGCTTCGAGGCCGGCGTTGAGGGCCAGCAGGTTCGTCTGGAAGGCGATCTCGTCGATGACGTCGATGATCTGTACGATCTGGCCAGACGCATCCTCGATGCGCCCCATGGCATCGATGGCGTTTCCGACAACCGTCGAAGAAGTATCGGCACGGCCCTTGGTATCGGCAACGATGTTGTTCACTTCCTCCGCCCGCTCTGCGGACGACTTGACGGTCACCGTGATCTCGTCGACGGCAGCCGCCGTTTGCTCGAGCGAGGCCGCCTGCTGTTCGGTACGCTTGGCAAGCTGGTCGGCCGCACTGCTCATTTCCGCGGCGTTGCGCTGGATCATGTAGGTGTTCGAGCGGATCTGCGTCATCGTATCCTGCAGATGCTCCAGCGACTGGTTGAAGTCATTGCGCAACTGCTCGAGACGGCCGTGGAACGGCGTATCGATGGTCTCGGAAATGTCGCCCTTGGCAAGGCGGCCAAGACCGGTGGCGAGCGCGTTGACCGCGAAGTCAATCTGACGGTCGATCTCCTGCTTCTCAAGATCGTTGCGGCGACGCTCTTCCTCGGCCTGAACGCGTTCGGCCTCGCTGCGGCTTTCGATCTCGATCTTCGACAGCGCGTTTTGCTTGAAGACACCGAGCGCACGGGCCATCTCGCCGATTTCGTCGACGCGGGCTTCGCCATTGATCTTGGTGTCGAGCACGCCTTCGGCCAGACGACGCATGGCGCCGGTGATCTGGCCGATCGGGCCCTTGAAGGTCAGAACGAGGCCGATGCCCGCAAAGATCGAGATGAGGATGCCGAGGCCGGTCGCGCCGATGGAGATGGAGTTCGCCTCCTGGCGCTCTTCGCCGGCCGAGACCTTCTGCATTTCGGCAAAGGTGGTCAACTGCTTCCAGATGACATTGAGATCGGAGGCGGCCTGCTCGAAGCTCGACTTGCGCTCCTGGCTGACTTTCACGAGTTCAGCGCTTGCCCCGATCATGGAATCGACGGCCGGCCCGAGCTCCTTCTTCACCTGCATCATGATCGGCTGATCGGCAGCCGTCTTGTCGAGTGCGGCGAGGAACTTCTTCACGGTATTGAACTGCTGCTCCAGGAGCATCCGGTTCTGCTCTGTCGGCTCCAGCAGGAAACGCGCCATCATGATCTGCAGCGCATAGCCGGCAGCCATGACCTGGCGACCGTCAGCGATGACGGCCTGGGCCTTCGCGAGCGGCGCATCCAGCTCACCGAACTTGATAGTGGCTTCCTTCATCTTCTGCTGGGCGGCGAGCCCGAGATAGGCGTTGAGCTGGGTGAAGTTGCGCAGCTTGCCAGCGAGATCGGTGATGACAGCCTCGGACTTGTCGTTGGCAGCAACCGCAGCCTTCAGTTCGCCGCCGATCTTGTCGAGCGTCTTGGCGGCAGACTGGTTCGCCTTTGGCAGGACGGCGGCGAGCACCTGCTGGCGCACGATGATTTCGTCGACGCGGGCCGTGATCACGGCAAACTTCTCGTCCGGCGTCTTCGCCTTGGTGAAGGCGGAATTGGTTTCGGTGAGGAAGGTCCCGGTGCTGCGAATGCTCTCGGCATCCCGCAGCATGGTCTTGGCGGCGGCATCATCCCCCTGGACGGCGCGTTCAAGGGTGGCCATGGCGGCGGTCACGCGGCCTTGGGCGACAACGATCTGCTTGGTGCCCTGCTGCAACGTATCCACGAGCTTGGACTCGGCATCATGCAGCGTCCAGAGATCGCCGATGTGGACGAAGACCTGGTCGATGAGCTTGCCGGCCTCTTCAAGTTCGGTGCGGCCATCGGCATCGGGGGCGAGCTGCGAAAGCGTCGTCTCGAGATCGCGCTTCTGCTGCTCGAGCCGACCCGTCAGGTCAGCCCTTGCCTCTTCGGTCGTGTTCGCGAGGAAGCTGGTCATCGAGGCCGAAACATCGCGGAAACCGCTCAGCGACTGCAGAACGCTGTTCGAAATCTCGATGCGCCCCTGCAGCAGGCCCGACGCGTAAAGGCCGGTAAAGCCGACGGCGGAAATGCTGATGACGAAAGGCAGAATGAAAATCAGCACCTTCGTCTGAATATTGAAGCGCGACAATATGCGGTCGATGAACACGGTTTGGTCTCCTCCGACATCGACGACCGGCAAAACTGCGGCCATCGAGGTCTATGCCTGAATCGTATGGAGAATGGGCAAGGAAGACTAATATGACCTTAATGAGATAGCTCTGATTGACCTCCGGGAGGCGGCGTCAGCGACACCGGAAGCTCGACGAAGTTCGCAACCTTAAATCGAAAAGGGCAACGCAAGAAGGCACGCGAGATGGACGATCCCGCATGCCGCAAGAATGTGTATGCCCGGTACGATGAACGGGTCGAGGTCAGCGCATGTCTTCGATGGCCACCAGATCGACGTCGGTATAGTCGACATTGTCACCGGCCATGGCCCAGATGAAGGAATAATTGGCCGTTCCAGCCCCCGAATGGATCGACCAGCCGGGCGACAGCACGGCTTCCTCGTTCTTCATGATGATGTGGCGTGTCTCGTCCGGCTCGCCCAGGAGATGGAAGACGCGTGTCTTTTCCGCCATGTCGAAATAGAGATAGGCCTCCATGCGCCGGTCATGGATGTGGCACGGCATGGTATTCCAGACGGAACCCTTGGCGAGGCTGGTCATGCCGACCACGAGCTGGCAAGTTTTCACGCCCTCCGGGTGCACGAACTGGAAGATCGAGCGCTCGTTGCTGGTTTCCTGCGCCCCGAGATCGAGCCGCTTGGCATCGCCGATGCCGATATGGCGGGCCGGATGACGGGTGTGGGCCGGCGCACTCAAGAGGTAGAACTTCGCCGGCTGCTCGGACGACACCGATGAGAAGCTGACTGAGGAGCCCATGCCGGCATAGACCATGTCGCGCGTGCCGGCCTCGAACCTTTCGCCATCGACCGTCACGACCCCAGCGCCACCGATATTGACCGCAATCATCTCACGGCGCGCCAGAAGCTCCGGGGTGCCAGCCGGCTTGATCGTTTCGAGCGACAACTCCGAAGTGACCGGCACAGCGCCACCAACGATCATGCGGTCATAATTGGTATAGTGCAGCTGGATGCGCCCAGGCACAAAGAGCGGCGGCAGCAGGAAATTAGACCGCAATTCGTCCGTGCCGAAGCCGGCAGCGGTCAAGGGGTCCACGGCGAAGCGATTGGTGAAGTCGGTGTGCGACATCATTCCTCCCATACATGTTATTTCAACTTATCATACATGTTGGAAAGCGTGCAGCAAGGATAAAATCTTTGTGCGCTGGCCCCACTACCGCATTGAGGATCAATTTTACCATAACTCATAAGACAGGTTTCAGGGACGCGGCAGCGGATAGACGACCTGCCCATCTTCCTCACCACGCGGGAAAGCCCCTTCCCGGTTGCGGCGTTCCGCTTCGCGATAACCCTGCGGGCTGATGCCGATATAGCGCTTGAACATGCGGGAGAAATAATAGGCGTCCGCATAGCCGGAAAGGGCAGCTGCCCGCTTCACCGTGCATCCGCCGGCCAGCAACCCCATGGCGCGTTCCATGCGCTTGAACTCCTGGAATTTATCCATGGTCCAGCCGACGCGCTTGCGGAATTCACGTTTGAAGTAATCCGGATTGTAGGGCGCAGCGGCCAGCACCTGTTCGCTGATCGTCTCGTTCAGCGGGTCGGCCGCAATCTGGCTGGCGGCCACCATGATCGCAAGCGAGAGCTGATCCGGATTGGCAACCGTGCCGACGGATTGCTCGCGCCACCGGACGAAAGCCTGCTCGATGAATTCGATGAGCAGGAACATGAAGACATGATGCTGCTGCAGCGACGTCGAATAGGGCGGCGCCGTTTCCCGAAAATGGCGAACCACCTTTTCCAGCATGTCCCAATGGGCAAGCTTCACCGAGAGAGCCAGATCCATCTGCGCGATCAGATCGAGGCGGCCGAAGAGCTCCAGCGTGAAATGTTGCGCGATGCCCGTATAGGCTTCGACCGAAGCCGACCGCCCGACAAACCGCGTGCCGGCCGGCAACAGCATGGCCGACCCCGGCTCAAGCTCGACCGTCTGTCCTTCGACCTCATAGATCCCGCGACCGCTGAGGCAGATCACCAGATCATGCACCCGGTTCGACTTGTCGATCGACCAGGTCTGCGAATGCTGCATACGGATGGTCGAGCGGGTCAGGTTCAGCGCCAGCGCCTGCATCGGAATGCCGGCGAGAACACTACCTTCAGTTTCGTCCATCATTTTTCCCCTATTTGTCGATTTCCGCGAAAGACCAATTGGGGGGATATTAGCCACAGGAGCGGCCCTCTTGGGAAGGCCGGGAGGATATCAGGAGGAGAAGGGACGTCGGTGGACCGGGCAGCCTTGTGGGCCGCCCCAAAGCCGCAGCCCTTGAATGTTGCGATGCAGAAAACGGAATACACGCGCCCGGTCACCATCGCCTATGTCGGCGGCGGCTCGCTCAACTGGGCGACGAAACTGATGGGCGACCTGGCCCAGGACGGCACCGTTCCGGCGACCGTCCGGCTCTACGATCTCGACCATGCCGCCGCCGAGCGCAACGCCCGCATCGGCAACCGCTATGCCACTCGCAGCGAGGCAGGCGCACCCGTCACCTACTCAGCGGAACGGACACTCGAGGCCGCCCTAACCGGTGCCGACATCGTCATCATCTCAATCCTGCCGGGCTCCTTCGAGGACATGGCTAACGACATTGCGATCCCCGAGCGCTATGGCATCCGCCAATCGGTGGGCGACACCGTCGGACCAGGAGGCTTTGTCCGCGCCATGCGGGCAATACCGATGATCGCCGAGATCGCCAGCGCCATCGCCCGCCATTGCCCTAAGGCTGACGTCTGCAACCTGACAAATCCCATGTCGGTCCTGACGGGCACGCTCTATGCCGTCTTCCCGGAAATCCAGGCCTGGGGCTCCTGCCACGAGGTCATCAAGACCCGCAAGATCATGGCCTATCTCGCGAACCGTCGGGCTGGCGAAGTGCTCTATGGCTATCGCGATGCCCAAGTGAACGTGCTGGGCATCAACCACTTCACCTTCGTCGATCGAGCGGCGGTTGGCGGTGTCGACATGATGCCGGCCTATCTTGATTTCGCCCGCGAGCATCTCACAACCGGCTGGCGGGAATCCCCGCTCGATCCGGCCAATGAACACGACCGCTACTTCACCGACAGTTTCAGGGTGAAGTTCGATCTCTCGCTCCGCTTCGGCATCGCCGCGGCAGCCGGTGATCGCCATCTCGTCGAGTTCCTGCCCCAGGCGTGGTATCTCGATGATCACGCCGCATGGAAATTCGGCCTCACCCCCGTGGAGTTCCGGATGCGCGAGCGAAAGCAGAAAGTCGACCACGCGGAGGCCCTCGACAAGGGAGGCCCCCTGCCGCCGGCCCTTGCCTCCGATGAAGCGATCGTCGAGCAGATCAAGGCGCTCCTGGGTGGCCCTGAGCATGTGAGCAACGTCAATCTGCCGAACCAGGGGCAACTTGCGGGGTTCGCGGAAGGCACGATCGTTGAAACCAATGCCCGTTTCAGCCCTCTCGGCATCCAGCCCATTGTCGCCGGGCGATTGCCGCAGGCGATCGAGCTGCTCGCCCGCCCCCATGCTGACAGGCAGAACACCCTTGTCGCAGCGGTCCTATCTGATGACGTCGAAGCGCTCTTGCCGCTCTTCGTCTCGGACCCGCTCGTCGCCGCCCTGCCCCAGGACAAGTCGACCCGCCTCTTCCGCGAGATGGTGACGGCCACCCAGCATCGCCTGCCCGAGACGCTCACCCGAGCCGGAGGTGTCGCATGAGCGGAGACAGCCGTTACCTCGGGCTCCTTTACCTCGCGCCCTACATTATCGGGCTGCTGATCTTCACGGCGCTGCCCTTCGTCGTCTCGCTCTATCTGAGCTTCACCGACTACAATCTGATGAGTGCGCCGATCTTCACCGGCTTCGACAACTACATCAGGCTGTTCACCGGCGACCGGACCTTCCGCAAATCGCTCTGGGTGACCCTCATCTACGTCTTCACGACGGTGCCGCTGAAGCTGATCTTCGCGCTCTTCGTTGCAGTCATCCTGAACTACAAGCTGAAGTTCATCAACGTTTACCGCACGGCCTTCTACGTGCCTTCAATCCTCGGCGGCTCGATCGCGATCGCGGTTCTCTGGCGCTACATGTTCGCCGATGTAGGTCTGGTCAACATGGGGCTGGCGATGATTGGCCTGGAGCCGGTCAACTGGTTCGGCGACCCGACCAATGCGCTCTTCACCATCACGCTTCTGCGCCTCTGGCAGTTCGGCTCGGCCATGGTGATCTTTCTGGCTGCCCTCCAGAGCATCGACAAGAGCCTTTATGAGGCGGCGGCCATCGATGGCGCCGGCAAATGGAAGAGCTTCGTGCACATCACGCTGCCGCTGATCACGCCCGTGATCTTCTTCAACCTGATCATGCAGATGGTCCAGGCATTCCAGGAGTTCAACGGCCCCTACATCATCACGCAGGGCGGCCCGCTGAAGGCCACCTATTTCCTGCCGATCTACATCTATGACGAAGCCTTCAAGCGCTTCGACATGGGCTATGCCTCGGCCATCGCCTGGGTGCTGTTCGTCATCATCATGGCGCTCACCCTCATCGCCTTCTGGTCCTCGCGCCACTGGGTCTACTACGCCGGCGACAAGCGGAGCTGATCATGACCGACCACGCCCTCACCCCCTACGCCACAGGCGTCGACGAAGTCGACAAGGCCCATCGCCGCGATCTGCGCCGACAGAAGATCACCACTGTCTTCCGCTACGCCGTGCTGACGCTGGTCGGCCTGATCATGATCTATCCGCTGGTCTGGCTGATCGGCGCCTCCTTCAAGACCAATTCCGAGATCTTCGCCAATCCGGGCTTCTGGCCGGAAAACCCGACCGCGGACGGCTATATCCGCGGCTGGCAGACCTCGACGCCCTATTCCTTCGGCACCTTCTTCCTCAACACGCTGTGGATCGTGCTGCCGAAGATTATCGGCACGGCGATTTCCTGCACGGCCGTCGCCTATGGCTTCGCCCGCTTCGACTTCCCCTTCAAGAAGCTGCTCTTCGCGACCCTGATCGCGACGCTGCTGCTGCCCAACGTCGTCACCCGCATTCCGCAATACCTGCTGTTCCGCGATCTCGGCTGGCTCGATACCTATCTGCCGCTCTGGGTCCCCTCGGCCTTTGCCGGCGACGCCTTCTTCGTCTTCATGCTGGTGCAGTTCCTGCGCGCCATCCCACGTGACATGGAGGAAGCCGCCCGCGTCGACGGGGCCAATACCTGGCAGGTGCTGGTTTTCATCGTCATCCCGCTGCTGATGCCGGCGCTGATCTCGGTCTGCCTCTTCCAGTTCATGTGGACGATGAACGATTTCCTAGGACCGCTCATCTACATTTCCTCGGTCGACAAGTTCCCCGTCTCTCTGGCGCTGAAACTCTCGATCGACACAACGGAGGCCTTCGAATGGAACCGGGTGCTGGCCATGTCGGTGCTGACACTTCTACCCGCCCTCACCGTCTTCTTCATCGCCCAGAAATACTTCATCGACGGCATCTCCGCCGGCGGCATCAAGGGATAAAACAATGGCCCGGTTGCAACTGAAAAACCTCGAAAAAGACTATGGCGCCTTCCGAGCTGTGCATGGCATCAACCTCGATGTCGAAGACGGCGAGTTCATGGTTCTGGTCGGCCCTTCCGGCTGCGCCAAGTCGACGACGCTGCGCATGATCGCCGGCCTCGAGCGCATCACCGGTGGCGAGATCCGCATCGGCGGCGAACTGGTCAACGACCGCGCCCCCGGCGATCGGGGCATCTCCATGGTCTTCCAGAATTACGCGCTCTATCCGCACATGAAGGTGAAGAAGAACCTCTCCTTCTCCATGCGCCTCAAGCGCCGTCCACAGGCCGAGATCGACGAGGCGACCGACAAGGTGGCGGGCACGCTGGAGATCGGCGCCCTGCTCGACCGGTTGCCGAAGCAGTTGTCCGGCGGCCAGGCCCAGCGCGTCGCCGTCGGCCGCGCCCTGATCAAGAAGCCGCAGGTCTTCCTCTTCGACGAGCCGCTCTCCAACCTTGACGCCAAGCTGCGCGCCTCAATGCGCGTGCGCATCACCGACCTACACAAGCAGCTCAAGGCCGACGGCATGGCCGCGACCGTCATCTACGTCACCCACGACC
>JAIXSF010000247.1 GCA_027484835.1 Rhizobiaceae bacterium
GGGAATTCGAGCGCCAGATCGCGATACCACTTGCCGCTCTTCTTGATGGTGCGCACCTGCGTGTCGTAATCGACGTGCACGAGGCCGAAGCGCATCTTGTAGCCCTCGGCCCATTCGAAATTGTCCATCAGCGACCAGGCAAAATAGCCCTGCATCGGATAACCACCCGCGATCAGGTCGGCGACCTTGTCGAGATGTTCGGCGTAGTAATCGAGCCGCGGCTGGTCCTCCACCTCACCGCCCTCGACCTCCATGTTGTAACAGGCGCCGTTCTCGGTGATGTAGCAGGGGGGCAGCTCGTAGCGAGCATAGAGCCGCTCGACCAATGACTTCAGCGCCGGAGCATAGACCTCCCAGCCGATATCCGTCTTGACCTTCGAGACCGGCGGCGCACCAACGGTTGCCGGGAATTCGGCACCGGGCGTCGGATCGTCGGCCACGCGCATGGGCGTGTAGTAGTTGAGGCCCCACCAGTCGAGCTTTTGGCTGATGATGGCGAGATCGCCCTCCTCGATTTTCGGCATGCGATGGCCGAGCGCCGAAAGAAACTCGGCGGGGTACTGCCCCTTGAACACCGGATCGAAGAAGACACCGTTGTGGAACTGATGCGCCCGCTCGGCAGCGGCACGGTCTTCAGCGCTGTCGGAATCCGGCAGCGTCTCATGCGCATTCAGCACCAACCCGACCGGGACATTGGGCGCGATTTCGCGGATCGCCTGAACCGACAGACCATGGGCAAGGTTGGTGTAGTGCAGCGCATGCAGTGCTGCATCCATGTTACGCTCGCCCGGCGCATGCACGCCGTAGAGATGGCTGAGCCAGACCGAGCACCAGGGTTCGTTGAAGGTCGCGACCGCATCGAGCCGGTCGCCGAGACGTTCCATCACCACGCGGGTGTAGCGCTGGAAGGCTTGCGCCGTCGATCGCGCCGTCCAGCCACCCTCGCCCATCAGCGCCAGCGGCAGATCCCAATGGTAGAGCGTCGCATAGGCCTTGATTCCCCGGGCCTTCAGCCCGTCAACGAGGTTGTCGTAGAAGTCGAGACCCTTCTCGTTGATCGGTCCGGTCCCCTCGGGCAGGACGCGCGGCCAGGCGATCGAGAAACGGTAGCCGGTCACGCCCACATCTTTGATCAGGTCGAGATCGCTTTCCCATCGGTTGTAGTGATCGCAGGCGACATCGCCATTGTGCCGCCCGAAGACCCGGCCCGGCATGTTGGAGAACGCATCCCAGATCGACGGCTTGCGGCCATCCGCCTTCGACGCCCCTTCGATCTGGAAGGAGGCGGTGGCAACGCCAAACAGGAAGTCACCGGGAAAACGCGCGGCGAGAGCCTTGGGATCGATCATCAAACACATCCTTCGTCATATCAGGGCGGAAGGACCGCCACTGGTCAGTCGATGAGCGGTTTAGAGCAATCGAACGACGTGGTGAAGACGTCAGAAACAAAAAACTGCAACGTTGCAGGAAATCAACCTTCCCTTTGAGGGGGGGAGGGGAACGCCAGTGTGACCTCCTCGCCCTCGGGGATAGGATCGCCAAGCGAAGCGGAGGCGAGGTAAGGAGGCGGATCGACGAAGCGTTTGCCGCATGACCTTGCTCGTCGAGCCCCCCTCATCCGCCCTTTCGGGCACCTTCTTCCCGCTGGGGAGAAGGGGGAAAAACCCGCCAACGCCAAGGGTGAGGTCGGTTACACCTTCACCCAACCGCCATTCTGCTTCGACGATGCAATGCAGGCCTCGACGAAAGCGACACCCTTCACACCGTCATCGACGGTCGGATAGATCACGGCCGCATCGACGGCAGTCCCCGCCTTCGCCGCATTGATGGCGGCAGCGGCCTCTGTGTAGATCGTCGCGAACGCTTCGAGATACCCTTCCGGATGGCCGGACGGAATGCGGGTCACACGGCCGGCTGCGGCCTTCGCCCCAGCCCCGCCGCGCGTGATCAGCTGCTTCGGCTCGCCGAGACGGGTGAACCAGAGATAGTTCGGATCGGCCTGCGTCCATTCGATGCCGGCCTTGGTTCCGTAGATGCGGACCTTAAGACCGTTCTCGTTGCCGGTCGCAACCTGGCTGCACCAGAGCAGACCCTTGGCGCCACCCTTGAAGCGCAGCATCACATGGGCATTGTCATCGAGACGGCGCCCCTCGACGAAGGTGTGCACGTCGGCTGCCAGTTCATCCAGTTCCAGGCCCGAGATGAACGAGCCGAGATTATAGGCATGCGTGCCGATATCGCCGGTCGAGCCACCTGCACCCGACTGCTTCGGGTCTGTACGCCAGGCGGCCTGCTTCTGGCCGGTCTGCTCGATCGGTTCGGCCAGCCAATCCTGCGGATACTCCATCTGCACCAGACGAAGATCGCCAAGCTCACCGGAGCGCACCAGTTCGCGCGCATGCCGCACCATCGGATAGCCGGTGTAATTGTGGGTCAGGATGAAGAGCGCCTTCGCCTTGTCGGCAACGGCCTTCAGCGCCTTGGCATCTTCCAGGTTGGAGGTCAGCGGCTTGTCGCAGATGACATGGATGCCGCGCTCCAGAAAAGCCTTGGCCGCCGGAAAATGCACATGGTTCGGCGTGACGATCGACACGGCCTCGATGCCATCGGGGCGCGCCGCTTCCTTCTCGGCCATCTCTTCGTAGGACCCGTAGCAACGCTCTGGGTCGAGCCCCAGCTCACGGCCGGACGCCACGGACTTTTCCGGCGTCGACGACAATGCGCCGGCAACAAGGTCGTACTGGTCATCGAGACGGGCTGCCATGCGATGCACCGCACCGATGAACGCGCCAGCGCCACCGCCGACCATGCCCAGCCGGATCTTCGGTGTCCGTTCGCCCGATTTGCTTGCTTCGATCGCCATGATGCGTCCTCCTTCTATGAGCTGCGTCTGGAGTTCGCGCTCCAGATCCGTTAGACTGGCATCCGAGAAGAAGGATGCCCTGACAGTGAACATCTGAGATCCGCCTCTTCTGAGGCAAAGCGAACAAGCCCGCGTTAGCGATCACCGCGACGCTGAATGGAAGCTTTTGCAAGGATCTCAACCATGCCTTTTCTCGATCCGAGACAACCCTATCCGATCACGCTCGCCGATGGCACGCCCTATCGCGAGACCGTTCAGCTTGCTGCCGTCATCGATCATCCCCGCATGGAGATCGGCGACTTCAGCTACTTCACCCATTCCGGCAAGGCAGAAGAAACGGCAGCGGCACTCGCGCCCTATCTCTACCCCTTCAGCCAGGAACGGCTGGTGATCGGCCGTTTCGTGCAGATTGCCCACGAGGCGATCTTCATCACCAGTTCGGCCAATCATGCCATGTCGGGTGTGACGACCTATCCCTTCCGCGTCTTCAGCCCTGACACCATCGGCGGCTATCAGGACCTGCCATTCCAGGACACCATCATCGGCCACGACGTCTGGATCGGTCATGGCGCAACGATCATGCCGGGGGTCACGATCGGCTCCGGCGCCATCATCGCCGCCCGCGCCGTGGTGACCCGCGATGTGCCGCCCTACTCCATCGTCGGCGGCAACCCGGCAACCGTGATCCGAAAGCGCTTCACCGACGAAGAGATCGCAGACCTCTTGGCACTCGCCTGGTGGGACTGGCCGCTCGACAGGATCGAACTTGCCCTGCCCCACCTTGAGAGCGGCGACATCGCCGCCCTCAGGCAGATCTAGGTCTCAGAGACCCAGCATCCGGCGGTTGGCCGCATCGTCGGTCCCGCCGGATGCGAAGTCGTCGAAGGCCTTTTCGGTTACACGGATGATATGCGCCCGGACGAAATCTGCGCCTTCGCGGGCGCCGTCTTCCGGGTGCTTCAGCGCGCATTCCCATTCGACAAC
>JAIXSF010000354.1 GCA_027484835.1 Rhizobiaceae bacterium
ACGCCGATGAACATGATCCAGAAGTGCAGCTTGCCGACGAACTCGTTGTACATGTAGCCGGTGATCTTCGGGAACCAGTAGTACCAGCCCGCAAAGATCGCGAAGACGGCGCCGAGCGACAGAACGTAGTGGAAGTGAGCCACGACGTAGTAGGTGTCATGCAGAGAACGGTCGAGGCCGGCATTGGCGAGCTGGACGCCCGTGACGCCACCGACGGTGAACAGGAAGATGAAGCCGATCGCCCAGACCATCGGGGTCTTGAAGGTCAGCGAACCGCCCCACATCGTCGCAATCCAGGAGAAGATCTTGATGCCGGTCGGCACCGCGATGACCATGGTTGCGAAGAGGAAGTAGCGCTGCGCGGAGAGCGACAGACCAACCGTGTACATGTGGTGCGCCCAGACGACGAAGCCGACGGCGCCGATACCGACCATGGCGTAGGCCATGCCGAGGTAACCGAAGACCGGCTTCTTCGAGAAGGTCGACACGATGTGGCTGACGATGCCGAAGCCGGGCAGGATCAGGATGTAGACTTCCGGGTGACCGAAGAACCAGAACAGATGCTGGAACAGCATCGGGTCGCCGCCGCCTTCGGGCGAGAAGAAGGTCGTGCCGAAGTTGCGGTCGGTGAGCAGCATGGTGATGCCGCCGGCGAGAACCGGGAGCGACAGCAGCAGCAGGAAGGCAGTGACCAGAACGGCCCAGGCGAAGAGCGGCATCTTGTGAAGCGTCATGCCCGGAGCGCGCATGTTCAGGATCGTGGTGATAAAGTTGATCGCACCCAGGATCGAGGACGCGCCGGAGACGTGGAGCGCAAAGATCGCAAGGTCAACCGCCGGACCGGGCTGACCCGAGGTCGCGAGCGGCGGGTAAAGCGTCCAGCCGCCACCGACACCATAACCACCGGCCGGGCCTTCGACGAACATCGAGAGCACGAGCAGCAGGAAGGCCGGGACGATCAGCCAGAAGGAGATGTTGTTGAGGCGCGGGAAAGCCATGTCCGGAGCGCCGATCATGATCGGGATCATCCAGTTGGCAAAGCCGCCGATCAGCGCCGGCATGACCATGAAGAAGATCATGATCAGGGCGTGCGCCGTCGTGAAGACGTTGTACATGTGCTTGCCGCCATCCAGGGCAGCATCGCCTTCGAACCCGTAAACCATCGACGCCAGACCGTGGAAGATCTGGATGCCCGGATCCTGCAGCTCGGCGCGCATGGCGACCGAGAGAGCAGCACCGATGATACCCGCGACGATCGCGAAGATCAGGTAGAGGGTGCCGATGTCCTTGTGGTTGGTCGACAGGAACCAGCGGGCAAAAAAGCCCGGCTTGTGGTCGTGATGTGCGCCGTGCGCGTGTTCGTCGTGGGCAACAGAGCCAGCCATTGTCCTCACTCCTCTCAGTTCGTGATGTTGTCGGCGGTCTGGACGGCGGCGGGAGCGCCGTCGACAGCAGCCATCAGAGCGCGGTTTGCGCCGGACAGATCGGAGGTCGCAGCCTGCAGCCAGGTCGCGTACTGCGCATCAGACACGACGCGGATCGCGATCGGCATGAAGGCATGGTCCTTGCCGCACAACTCGGAACACTGACCGTAGTACAGGCCTTCGCGGTCGGCGCGGAACCAGGTTTCGTTCAGACGACCCGGAATGGCGTCGATCTTGATGCCGAAGGCCGGCATGGCGAAGGCGTGGATAACGTCGGTCGGTGCAGCCGTGACCAGCATGCGCACGGTCTTGCCGACGGGAACGACGACTTCGTTGTCCACAGCCAGAAGGCGCGGATAACGGGCGACATCGTCCTTACCCGCAGACGCACGGTCGCCATCCTTCAGCATGTAGCTGTCGAAGGAAACGGCCTGCTCGCCCTGGTATTCATAGCTCCAGAGCCACTGTGTCGCGGTCGCCTTGATGGTGACGTCCGGGTTTTCCGGCATCTTCAGCTGATAGGTCAGCAGGTTGAAGGACGGAATGGCAATGGCGAAGAGGATCAGGACGGGAATCACCGTCCAGGCGATTTCGATCGCCGTGTTGTGGCTCGTCTTGGACGGCACCGGATTGACCGATGCACGGAACTTGACGACCACGATCACCAGAAGCAGCAGAACGAAGATGGTGATCGGAACGATGAACCAAAGAGTGTATTGCTCAAACCAGCTGTTGAACTCCATGATAGAGGTTGCTGGTTCCTGCATACCCATCTGCCACGGCTTCGGCTGATCTGCGAAGCTGACAGAAGCGAAAAGCAGACAGGCCAAGGCGGCCAAGGCTGCATAGATTCTCTTCATCACGGTTTGGTCTCCCACAAGCGCTTGATCCACATCAAACCATAGCGCAAAAATCATGCTAGTGTCGCCGTTTCAAATCACAGATTGGCCCCAATCGCAATACGCCGAAGCCAATGCCGGTGCGGCATTTTTGCGCTTCATCAAATAGATGACGCAACCATTCACAGGCTTTCGGCCTGTGAGACCGTAAAGGGCACGCGATTGCCTCTCCGGGTCGGATTCCCAGTCCCAATTATGCCGCAGTCGGCCTTAAAAAAGGCTTTTGGGCTTTCCATTTGCGCACCCCGACGACAAGAATGTCGTCGATGATTCGTTTTCCAGAGGTTTTCATGGGTCTGCCAAGACTTGCCTGGTCCAGCCTGACCGCGAGCGCCGTGCTGATGGCCGCACTCGCAACGCCGGCGCAGAGCCAGCAACCGCAACAGCAGCCGGGCTCGATCCGCTCCAATCACGGCGCCTGGTCGGTGATCTGCGACAAGCCGGCCGGCGCGTCGGAAGAACAATGCGCGTTGATGCAGAACGTTATTGCGGAAGACCGGCCCGAGGTCGGCCTTTCCGTCGTCGTTCTGAAGACGGCCGATCGGAAGGCCCGGATCCTGCGCATTCTCGCCCCGCTCGGCGTTCTCCTTAAGGACGGCATGGAGCTCTTCGTTGACGGCAACAATATCG
The DNA here is from genome assembly GCA_027484835.1 of Rhizobiaceae bacterium. Taxonomy (GTDB): domain Bacteria; phylum Pseudomonadota; class Alphaproteobacteria; order Rhizobiales; family Rhizobiaceae; genus Allorhizobium. The sequence goes on from JAIXSF010000354.1 coordinate 2,954, forward strand.
GCCGCGCCTATTTCACCCGCTGCTTCTCCGAGGGCTGCTATGTGGAAGTCGAGATCGACGAGGAGCTGATGAAGATCCTGCGCGCCGGCAAGGCCGCCGTCTTTGCGCTGCGCGAATCGGCAGACCAGGACCGCGTGGGCATTCCGATCGAGCTTGCCGGCTTCGGTGAAGGCTATGACAAGCTGCCCTGAGCGGTCGGTCGCCGGATCGTGATGACTTTATAGATAGGGGGCAGGTCCGACGGGCTTGCCCCTCTTTCGTTGCGCGCCTACATGCTTGAGGCCAGCGCCCAAGGAGACATGCATGACACAGGACCTTCTCTCCCTCTTCGATTGCGACGAGGCCACGCTGACGCGGCGCGTCGCTGACGCCCTCAAGGGCGCTGATGACGGAGAGCTGTTCGTCGAACATGCGCAGGCGGAATCGCTGACCTTCGACAATGGCCGGCTGAAGGGCGGGTCCTTCAACACCGATCAGGGTTTTGGCCTGCGCGCCGTCGCCGACGAGGCGGTCGGGTATGCCATTCCGGCGAGCTGTCCCTGGCTGCCCTCTCTCGCGCCGCCGATGCGGTCGGCGCCGTGACCCATGGCTATTCGGGCTCCTATGCGACTGCGCCGCAGCGGACCAATGCCAAGCTCTATGGCGAAGGCAATCCGATCGGCTCGCCGACCTTCGAGGAGAAGGTGAAGCTCCTCTCCGAGATCGACGCCTATCTGCGCGACAAGGATCCCAAGGTGCGCCAAGTAACGGCGACAGTCGGTGCAAGCTGGCAGGTGGTCGAGATCCTGCGCGCGGATGGTCACCGGGTGCGCGATATCCGGCCGATGACACGCATCAACATCTCCGTGGTGACCGGTTCTGGCGACCGCCAGGAAAGTGGCTCCTTCGGCACCGGCGGACGCACGAGCTTCAACGAGTTCCTGACCGAAGAGAGCTGGCGCCGCGGCGCAGACGAGGCGCTTCGCCAGGCACTGGTGAACCTCGAAGCCCAGGAGGCGCCGGCCGGTACGATGGACATCGTGCTCGGCAATGGCTGGCCGGGCGTCATGCTGCATGAAGCCGTCGGCCATGGTCTGGAAGGCGATTTCAACCGCAAGAGAACGTCCGCCTTTGCCGGGCTGATGGGCGAGATGGTGGCGGCTCCGGGCGTCACCGTCGTGGACGACGGCACGATCGACAATCGCCGTGGCTCGATCACCGTGGACGACGAGGGCACGCCTTCCGCCTACAACGTGCTGATCGAAAACGGCAAACTCGTCGGCTACATGCAGGATCGGCAGAACGCCCGGTTGATGGGCATGAAGGCGACCGGCAACGGCCGTCGTCAGGGCTATGCCCACCAGCCGATGCCACGCATGACCAATACCTACATGCTCTCGGGCGACAAGACGCCGGAAGAGATCATCTCGTCCGTCAAGAAGGGCATCTATGCCGTCTCCTTCGGCGGTGGCCAGGTCGACATTACTTCCGGCAAGTTCGTCTTCGGCTGCACCGAGGCTTATCTGATCGAAAACGGCAAGATCGGCGCACCGGTCAAGGGCGCCATGCTGATCGGCAACGGTCCGGATGCCATGAAGCGCATCACCATGATCGGCAACGACTCGAAGCTCGACACCGGTGTCGGCAATTGCGGCAAGGCCGGCCAGTGGGTTCCCGTCGGCGTCGGCCAGCCGCATCTGCGCATGGATCAGATCACGGTGGGCGGCACGAAGGCTTGAGGCAGCCCGAATTGCTGTCTGAAGGAACATACTGATGCTCCCCCGCCCTCCCAGAGCCGTTGTCTTCGACATGGACGGGCTTTTGCTCGATACCGAGATCCATTACCGGGCCTCGGTCATTTCGGCTGCCCGGGAATGGGGGCTGCCGATCGACGAGCGCGTTTATGAAGGCATGATGGGCCAGCCGTGGTCCGGGATATCGGCGCTGTTCAAGCGGACCTGGGGTGACGACTTCGACGCGGACGGCTTCCGGGTTCTCTGGCTCGAGCATTTCCATGCGCTGCTGGACAAGGATCTGAGGCTGAAGGCCGGCGTCGTCGAGTTGCTCGATCTGCTGGACACGCTTGGACTGCCGAGGGCAATTGCCACCTCGTCGGCCCATCACCAGGTGGAGCACCATCTTGCCGGCTTCGATCTCCTGCGCCGTTTCGATACCGTGGTGGCGCAAGGCGACTATGCGCGCGGTAAGCCGGCACCGGATCCCTATCTCGTGGCGGCCGATCGTCTCGGCGTCGAGCCCCGGGATTGCCTCGCCTTGGAAGACAGCCACAACGGCATTCGCTCGGCGCATGCCGCTGGCATGATGGCCGTGATGGTGCCGGATCTGCTCGCACCGACCGATGAGATCGAGGCGCTCTGCGCCCACGTGGCGCAGGATCTGCTCGAATGCAGGCGCTTCTTCCAGGTGGCTGATGCGGACTAGGTCCGCCTGCTTCGAACGGATCAGCCGCGCGCCGGCATCAGGACGCAATCGTAGCGCTGGCGCACGAGCTTGTCGCAGGCGATGCGGGCTTCTTCCTTCGTCTCGAAGCCGGTGAAGCGGGCGCGGTAGAAGGTCACGCCGTTGCGGGTCACCATTTCAGTATAGGTATCCAGGTTCTCGAGCGGGCTGCCAACCTTCTGGCGGGCCTGCGAGAGAAGGTCCATGGCGGCCTGTGCGGAGGTCGCGGCGGCAATCTGGATCTGCCACTTGCGCTCGGCGGACATCGACGGCGTGCTGGCAGTGTGCTGGGGGTCGATCTGTGCCGTCGCTGCAGCCTGGAGCGGTTCGGCGACGAGCTCGGCGCCGTTGCCAGCCGACGGCGCATAGGCCGAAGCGGTCGCGTCCGTTGCGGTGCCGGTCGCGCCTGCCATGCCCTGCACGGCAGCCAGTGCCGACTGGCGGGAGGCCGGCACCGGAATGTCGTCGCCAAGGCGGGCGAGGTCCATCTGCACACCGGTCGAACGCGACACGAGCAGCTGGCTGCCGGTCGAGGCCTTCCTGATGTTGGCGTCAATCAGGCGCTCCATGATCTTGTCGCGGCTTGCGGCCGTGCGGCCCCCCATGACGACGCCGATCACGCGGCGGCCATCATGCTCGACGGCGCTGACCAGATTGAAGCCGGAGGCATTGGTGTAGCCGGTCTTGATGCCGTCCATGCCTTTGTAGCGATACATCAGGTTGTTGTGACCGCTGATCGTCTTGCCGCGGAACTTGAAGCTCTTCGTGGCGAAGAGTTCATACTCTTTCGGGAAGTCGCGCATCAGGGCGACACCGAGGGTCGACATGTCGCGGGCCGTGGTGAACTGCTGGTCATGCGGCAGACCGGAGGCGTTGAAGAAGGTGGTGTTCATCATGCCCAGCTGACGGGCCTTGCGGGTCATCAGGGCCGCAAAACCTTCCTCGCTGCCACCGAGCTTCTCACCGATCGCCGCCGATGCGTCGTTGGCGGATTTGACGATCATGGCCAGCACCGCTTCGCGAACCGTAATGCTGTCGCCGGCCTTGACGAAGAGCTTGGTCGGCGGACGGGAGGCTGCATGTTTCGAAAAGGGAACCGGGCTATCCCAGCTCAGCTTGCCGGCGCGGATGGCGTCGAACACCATGTAAACCGACATCATCTTGGTGAGCGAAGCCGGATGATTGAGTTCGTCCGGGTTCTCGGAAGCGAGGACTTCGCCGGTGCGGGCATCGAGGAGGAGTTGGGCACTGCCGGCCTGGGCCGTTGTCGAGAGGGAGAGGATCGCTACGAAAAACGATAACGCGATCAACAACTTGCTCATGAAAACTCCAATGCCGCCCGGATTTCAATGATGAGAGACTGGTTCGATTCGATCGATCCGCCGTCTTGAGAGAGAGCCCCTATGGCAAGAATGGGGCGACAATCAGCCGATCGGAATCAAATGCAACCATCGATCCACAGAAGGTCGCCCAATCATGGTGAACGGGTGGTTAACTTCGGGCACGAAAGCTGACACAGGGTCGATTGTCAGCGGCCGAGCGTGACCGCACCGGTGCCCTCGTCCGCCAGTCGGTCGGCGGGATTGACGAGCTGGCAGCGCTGGAGAGACAGGCAGCCACAGCCGATGCAGCCATCCAGATCATGGCGCAGGCGTTCCAGGATGCGGATGCGCTGGTCGAGCTTTTCGGCCCAACGGGTCGCGATATGACGCCAGTCTTCCGGCGTCGGGGTCCGTTTTTGAGGTAGCGCCGACAGCGCCTCGGCGACGTCCGAAAGTGGCAGCCCGACCTCTTGTGCGGCGCGGATCAGCCCAAGCCTGCGCAGCACATCGCGGCCATAGCGGCGCTGGTTTCCGCCCGTCCTATCGGCGACGATCAGGCCCTTGCGCTCGTAGAAGTGAATTGCTGACACCGCCAGCCCGCTGCGGCGGGCGACGTCACCGACGGTCAGATAGGTTTTTTGTTCGGGCATGGCTTTACCTCAACCTTTGTTGAGGTTGTAGCATCGGACCAAATCGCATCCAATGCCATTTCACAAAGTGAGTTCATGCATGACCGACCATACGACGGACAGACTGACTGACCCGTCCTTCCCCGCCGCTGCCGATGAGATCGCCGAAGGAGTGTTGCCTCCCGGCGAGACGGCCGGGTGGCTCGATCTTCTGTCGCGCCAGCATCTCGCCACCACGCTGATGCTGAGCATGGGGGTGGCCCTCTTCGCCTTCAACGGTTTCTTCGTCTCGACCGTGCTGCCGAGCGCCATTGCCGAGATCGGCGGTGGGCACCTCATTGCCTGGTCGGTGTCGCTCTATCTGATCGGCTCGATCGTCGCCGGCGTGACGGCAGCCCAGCTGAAGCAGCGTTTCGGCGCCCGCCGCGTGTTGATCGCTGCAACGCTGGTATTCCTCGCGGGAACGCTGACGGCGGCATTTGCGTCGACGATGGAGCAGGTTCTCTTCGGTCGGATCGGACAGGGGCTCGGCGAAGGCGTGGTTGCAGCCATCTGCTATGCACTCATTCCAGCGCTTTATCCGTCACGTCTGGTGCCCAAGGTCTTTGGCGTGGAAGCGCTGGTCTGGACCTGCGCGTCGTTTGGCGGCCCGTTTGCCGCCGGCTGGTTGGCGGAGAGTTTCTCCTGGCGGATGGCGTTTCTGATCAACCTGCCTTTCGGGCTCGTCTTTCTGCTGCTTGCGCTGTTTACCGCAAAGCCGCGGGAAGAGGCTGGCGCTGCGCTTGGCGGCGTTCCGCTTTCTCCGCTGGTGCTGCTCTCGGTCGGGCTCTTGATGATCCTCTCTTCCGGCGTCATGGCCGAGCCGCTGATCTCGGCCATTCTGGTGGTCTTCGGCCTGGCACTGCTGGTCGCCAGCGTTCGCCGTGACCGGGCGCTTCCGGCACGCCTGATGCCTGAAGATGCCTTTGGTCTCTCCTCGACGGTCGGTGCCGGTCTCTGGCTCGTGCTGCTGATGCCTGTGGCCCAGGCAACCAGCAGCGTCTACTTCG
>JAIXSF010000302.1 GCA_027484835.1 Rhizobiaceae bacterium
AACATCGACACGGGCGACGTCGAGAAGCCGCAGACTTTCCTCGAGGAGACGGGTGTTGATGCGCTCGGTCTTTATCGTGACGCCTCGATGGGTGTCTTCAACCAGCTGAAGCGCGAAGGTCTCGCCTTCGGCCTGCCGGTTACCCTGCTCGTCGACGGCAAGGGCTGCCTTCTCGGCAGCATGAACGGCCCCGCTGTGTGGGATGGCGCCGACGCCAAGGCTCTGGTGACGGCTGCGGCGACCGGAAGCTAAGTCCAGAGAAGCCAGAATCGCCGCCTTCTCAAGGTCGATGGAAGCGCCGGTGAACGCCGTCGGTCGGCTGCCTTCGCCTCTCTAATCCGCTCAGACGCGTCATGCGTGCATTTTCTTGCCAAAGCTCGTCACTGGGCCATGGCCAAATCACGCCTGCCTATGCAACACTGCGTTGAGGTTCGCACGCACATTTCAAGTTATCGTATTCGACAGATCTTTCATGAATATCGTTTCTCCTGCCTCCTCACGGGACGACCATAAGATCGCTCTTGTCGTTGATCTCGACGGAGCCCTGCTCCAGACGCAGGTGATTTATGAAGTGTTTTTCGAGTCCCTCTCCAATCTTGATCTGCAGACTGCGGTCTTAAGCCTCAGACAGATGCTCTCGGGGGCACATCTGTCGTCCAAACTTTCGTCGGTATCTTCGATCGATCACAGAAGTCTGCCTGTCAGAGACGAGGTCTTCCGGCTGATCGTCGAAGCCCGTGCAAACGGACGCCGGGTTTACCTTGCAACGTCCGGGTCTCGGTCGTTTGCCGAACCGCTTGCCGAAAGCCTCGGTCTGTTCGACGGGGTCCTTGCCCCGGACGGCACGACCGCTGCCGCCACAAGCGAGATCGCCGATATGCTGATTGCATCCTTCGGACAAGGCGGCTTCGATTATGTCTGTAACGGCCGGGACGACCGGGACGTATGGCGTTCTGCCCGCCGGGTCTTCGGCGTCGATGTGTCGGAGAGTGTGGCTCGGGAGCTCGAAACCAGGCATCCACAGTTCGTCGTCATCTCTCAACGGAAGCGACAATGGCCGGCCCTGCTCAGGGCCATGCGGCCGCACCAATATGCCAAGAATGCGCTGATCGTCGTTCCGCTTCTCACCGCGCATCAATTCAACCTCACCGCACTGTCACAGGCCTGTCTGGCGTTCGTGGCCTTTTCGCTTTGTGCGTCGAGCGTTTATCTGCTGAACGACCTGCTCGACATCAAGGCTGATCGCGCGCATCCGACCAAGCGACGGCGACCCTTCGCCTCGGGTGCTCTTTCAATCCCGCTCGGCATGGCCTGTGTGCCCGCGCTTCTCTTTGCGGCCTTCGCACTGGCCTGGTTCATCTCGCCGCAATTCTTCCTGACGCTCGGCATCTATTTCGCCGCAACGAATGCGTATTCGCTCGTCATCAAGAAGCGCATGATCGTCGATGTCGTGACGCTGGCCTGCCTCTACACGCTGCGGGTCTTTGCCGGCGCTGCCGCAATTGATGTCGCGGTATCCGACTGGCTCTTCACCTTCTCGCTCTTGATCTTCACGGCCCTTGCCCTGCTCAAGCGCTATACCGAGCTTTCCGGGCGGCTGGACATGCGGCTGAGCGATCCCGATCACCGGGATTACCGGATTGCGGATCTGCCCGTGATCATTGCTCTTGCCGCCGCCGCCGGGATGAACTCGGTCATGGTGATTGCGCTCTACGTGTCGTCGGATGCGGTCGTGTCGCTTTACAGCCATCCGAAGATCCTGTGGGGGCTCTGCCCGCTGTTCCTTTACTGGATTGCGCGCGCCATCATGCTCACGCATCGCCGCCGGATGGATGAGGACCCGATCGCCTTTGCCCTGAAGGACAGCCGCAGCTGGGCTGTCGGCGCCATATCCATCGCCCTCGTCTTTGGTGCAATTTGAGCTCCGAAATCACCATGCTTGATCGACGAAATGACCGGCTTCGGGATCGACTGCTGCGCCTCACCGAGGTGGCGCCGTGGATATACCTCGTCCCGGCGACGCTTCTGTCCTTCGTGTTCACCGGCTATATCCCGGTCTTCAACAACAACATCTATCACACGCCGATCCTGCTGCAGACCTACGAGCTGCCGCAGTTTGCCAACGACGCCTTCATCCAGTCGCTGCGGTCCTTTTCGTCGGGCTTCTGGATCCTGTTTGCGGGTGCCGGCCACGTCGTGGACGTCGAGCTGTTTCTGGGTGTCTGGCTTTTCGTCAGCCATCTGGCCTTTCTTGCCGCCTGTCTGCACCTGGCCGGGAGCTTCGGGCTTCACGACAACAGGCAACGCAACCTGTTTCTGCTCATCATCTCCTGCTCGTCGCTCGTCTATGACATGGCCGTCGGCGGCGGCGGTCTGATGATCGATTACTTCACCCATTCGGAGCTTGCGAATGCCAGCCTGCTCCTCGGCTTGTCCTATGCGCTTCGACGGCGCTACGGCCCTGCAGCCGTCTTCGTCTGCATCACCTTCTTCCTCAATGCCTTCATGGCGATCTGGATGCTGCCGCCGTTGGGGTTGCTCGCGCTCTGCCAGCTGTTTCGCCGGACGCTTGCCTGGCAACGCCTGCTGATCGACGGCCTGCTGGGCAGTCTCGCCGGCAGTGTCTTTCTTGTGCTGCCGGTGCGCAATGTGCTGCAGAATGCCGGAGCGGACGGGCCTCTGGATTTTTCCTACAGCGCCTATCTCACGGACTACTTCCCCTATCACTTCTTCCTGTCGTCTCTCTCGACAAACGAGTTGGCGACGCTCGGATTGTCCATGGTCGTGCTGCTCATGACATGGCGGTTACAGGGGAATGAGGCCCGGGAGCTGATGGCGGTCAGCATCGGGGCGATCCTCGTCGTCGCGCTCTCGGCCGTCATTCCGCTTGTCACCGACTCGCGGTTCGTCTTGAACCTGCATCTCGTTCGGGCCTTTGTCGTCGTGCAGATGCTGCTTGCCGTCAGCCTTGCGACACTCGCCGTCCGGTGGCTGACGGTCGAGACCATGCGAGCGCGATTTGCCCTGGGTCTCGCGCTCTTTGTCGGCCTGCTCGGCTCCAGCGTCGGCCTCGCGCTTGCCATGGTGCTGCTTCTCTGGGACTGGAGCCTTGGTGGCAGGCCGGCCTTCGAGCCGTCCTTTTCGCGCAAGATCGCCAAGGTCTGCCTGTTCAGCCTTCTGGCCATTCTGCCCATCCGTGCCGCCGGCGTCTGGTACGCAGCAACAGTCGAAACGAGCGCTGTCAGGCTGTGGGAGCGTGTCGGCGTCTGGGCACGGCAGCAGACTCCATCAGACGCTGTCTTCTACGTCCCGGAGAGCGGTGCGGCCGTCTTCAGCATGGTTGCCGAACGCCAGCTGTGGTTCGTGCCAAAATACGGTGCAGCCGTCATGTGGTCGTCGTCCTACTACCCGATCTGGCGAGAGCGGGCCGCGCAGACGAGGGGCACTCCGTCGCCGGAGCATCTGGAACAGGTGAGTGCAGGCGCGATCGATTTCGTCGCCGCAGACTGCAGCCAGCCAACGGCGCGTCGTCCGGTCCATCAGGACGCCGCCATCTGCGTCTACAAGCTCGACTGACGAGCCGCCTTCAAGGAAGACACGTCACGCAGGCCAAACGGCGAGGGCCGATCAGCGCGTCGGAACCGGGATTTCGCCGCGGTAGTCGTAGAATCCGCGACCCGATTTGCGGCCCAGCCAGCCGGCCTCGACATATTTCACGAGCAGCGGGCAGGGGCGGTATTTCGAGTCCGACAAGCCGTCATGCAGCACCTGCATGATCGAGAGGCAGGTGTCGAGGCCGATGAAATCGGCGAGCTGCAGCGGGCCCATCGGATGGTTGGCGCCAAGCTTCATGGCCGTGTCGATCGCTTCCACCGATCCGACGCCTTCATAGAGGGTGTAGATCGCCTCGTTGATCATCGGCAAAAGGATGCGGTTGACGATGAAGGCGGGGAAGTCTTCCGCTACCGTGATCGTCTTGTCGAGCGATGAGACGAACTCCTTGGCCGTCTTGAACGTCGTCTCGTCGGTCGCGATGCCGCGCACCAGTTCAACGAGCTTCATGACCGGGACCGGGTTCATGAAGTGGATGCCCATGAAACGCTCCGGCCGGTCGGTGGCCGAGGCAAGGCGGGTAATGGAGAGCGAAGAGGTGTTGGTGGCGATCAGCGCCTCGGGTTTGAGCACCGGGCAAAGCGTGGAGAAGATCTTGCGCTTGACGCTTTCGTCTTCGGTCGCCGCCTCGATGACGAGGTCGGCGGGAGCCAGGTCATTGACGTCGGACGAACCGGAGATCAGGGCGAGCGCCTGCTTGCGCTGCTCGTCGGTGATCTTGCCGTTGGTCACCTGGCGGGCGAGATTGCCGTTGATGGTGGCGAGACCCGCTTCGATCCGCTCCTTGGAGAGGTCGTAGATCGTGACCTTGTAACCGGCGGCGGCGGAGACCTGTGCGATGCCGCAGCCCATCTGGCCGGCACCCACGACACCCACATTGCTGATCCTGTCCGTCATCGTCTCGCTCCTCACCCGTTGCAGTTCTTACCCAAGAAAATGCCGGACCCGCTTATCGCGGACCCGGCTGATTGATAGACCGCCAAGGGGTCTTTGACCAGTCCTTTCGCAGCTGCGAAGTAACGCTCAGAGCGCCTTCTCGAGCTCCGGCAGGGCTTCGAAGATGTCGGCGACGAGGCCATAGTCGGCAACCTGGAAGATCGGGGCTTCCTCGTCCTTGTTGATCGCGACGATGACCTTCGAGTCCTTCATGCCGGCGAGGTGCTGGATCGCGCCCGAGATGCCGCAGGCGATGTAGAGCTGCGGGGCGACGACCTTGCCGGTCTGACCGACCTGCCAGTCGTTCGGCGCGTAGCCGGCATCGACGGCCGCG
>JAIXSF010000009.1 GCA_027484835.1 Rhizobiaceae bacterium
AGGAGATCGACCAATCCGTCGAGATTGAAGTCGGCAAGCGCCCCGCCTCGGCCCTTGGCCATCGAAGCGACGCCGGCCTTGTCGCCCATTTCGATGAACTTGCCGTCCTCGCCCTGGACCAGAAGGTTGTTCGGGTCCTTCGCGGCGAAATCGGGCATCTCGGCGACATTGCCCTTGGCGACAAAAAGGTCGGTGCGGCCGTCATTGTTGACGTCCTCGAACTCCGTATGCCAGGCCGTCGAGGGTCGGATTTCGCCGCCGACATAGGGCCGGTGCGCCGTCGCGCCCTTGGCGAAGGCGACATCGGCATAGGACGGCTTCGGCTTGCCGTTAGCGGGGACCTCGGCCAGCTTCTGCAGCTTGTTGTCGGCCATGCTGGTCAGGAAATATTCCGGGTAGCCGTCGAAATCGATGTCGTGGGATGCGATGCCCATGCCCCAGATGCGCAAGTATCTCCAGCCTTCGGCCTGGGCGTAGAGCTCCGGCGCCTTGCCCGGCTCGACCTTCCACATCTGCTCCTGTCCGCCCTTGTAATATTCGCGGTCGTTGGAGACGCGCAGCGATGGCGTGCCGGAGCGGTTCCAGTCGGTGAAGAGGATCGAGAGCGGGCAGAAGGAGGGAGTGAGCGCGAGCGGCGGAGCGAAACGGCGCTCGTTGCCGGAGACCGGGCGATGCAGCCAGTTGTCGGTGCAGGAGCCCCAGGGCTCGAAGTCCTCGAAGCGATCGATGTAATTGCCGACGGCAAGTGTCGGCCAGGTGTTGCCCTTTTCCCATGTCGCAGAAAAGGCGGTCGACCAGGCATCGCCGCCATCGAAGGCCCAGGCCTCGTTGGCGCGTTCGAAGCGGCATTCGCCAAGGCCGCGCATCACGACATTCTCGCCGGAGCGCAACAGCAAGACGTCCTGCAGCCCGTCGCCATCGACATCAATCGGGTAAGCGCCGATCACCTTGTCGAGTTCGAGGCCCGAGGCCTGTTCCTCGAATTTCAGCGTCCCGCCCGGCTCGCTGCGATTGAGATAGAACTTCGCCTTGTCCTCGCCGCCTGCGAGCACGAGATCGGGGAAGCCATCGGCATTGCAGTCGAAGCTGCCGGCCCCGCCGCCAACCATGTATTCCCAGTCGCCGCGATAGGTGCTCACGATGCCGCTGGTTGCGGTTTCATCGGCAAATCGAGGGACGAGCGGGCCACCATTGCCGAGGGCCGTGCCGGCCTGGAAGGCAAAGGCCAACGTTGCGAGGGTAGTCAGGCGCGCGGCGCTGGAGGTGATCGATCCGCTCATCCGCGCGTCCTCAAGGCAACCGCCTTTTCACCGATGCAGCGGCCCTGGTCCAGGCCGCGGTCGATCGCGGCACGGAAATGGATGCCACCATAAAGGCGGGATATGCCGGCTTCCTGTGCTGCGTCCCAGAAGCTCTTGAAGCTCCGGTTGGGCAGCTTGTCCTTTTCATGAGTGCTGTCCGTAAAGACGAAGTTCTCGCCGAAGAAGGCGGTCAGCACGGTCGCCGCGGCACCCGACTGGGTGGAATGGCCGGAAGGATATTCCGGGAAGGGCGGCGTGATCAGCACCGGCTCCCATTTCGGATCGATGACGCGCTTGATGTAGGTGACCGGGCGCAGCAGGTCGTATTCGAACTTCGAATGCCAGCAGCCGATGAAGGCATCGGCAAGCGTGACGCCAAGCCGGGCAAGCAGGTCGGCATGTTCGGCGGCACTCGCCTCGCGATCGTCGAGGATCTTCAGGCCGATCACCATCCAGTGGCCGGGCGGGGTCGGCGAAAGCATCGGATCATCCGACCAGAAGCGGGCAACCGCGCGTTGCTCGGGTGTCAGATTCTTGACGGTCTCGTAGACCTCGAAGGCTTCCTTGTAGAAGTCCGAGCCCTTTTCCTCGCTGTAGGTGGGTGGTGGAGGCAGCGGGCAGGCATTGCCGCTCTGCATCACGAAGGGACGGTTCTCTCCCCATTTGGGCAACAGCGGCAGCTGTTGCTGGTTGATCAGGCTGGTCGGCACCCAGTGCGACGGCCCCTTGTTCAGGGTGAATTCGAGCGGGAAGCCCATGTTCTCGATCTTCGCGCCGCCGTCACTTTCAGACCAGGCGAGGATGTGCGCCGTGACGCTTTTGCCATAGGCTTCGCTTCGGGCAACCAGGTCCGAGGCAAGCCCGGCGGATACCTCGGAAGAGAGCTTTTCCGTCATGCGCTTCAGCGCGCGCTGACCGGTCGGGCCGGTATTGCCGAAGAATTCGCGGGCGGCCGACGAGAGTGCTGCCTGCATGACGACGGCCTCGTCGTAGGCGACGCCCTTTTCGCGCTGCGGGACGGGTGTCAGGCCGTTCAACTGACCGGCGAGCGACGTCATCGTCGTATCGCCGGCCGCGAGCGCTTCGTACGCGGTGACGCCGAGATAGCCAAAGGCGCGGCTTGCAACCGGGGGCGAATAGGTCGGCGTGTGGCGCACGAGTTCAAGGATCAGGCGATACCAGTCGCGCATCACCTTGTCGGCACCGACAGAGGCTGCCTGGGCCGGCGGAACCGCCAGCGCCACCATGATGAAGCAGAGCGCCAGCAGGCGCTTCCCCAATGCTTTCATGTCCCCCTCCCACAGGTTTCCGAAGCCAACTCAATCGATTAAATGTCGATTAAGCACGGGCGCGGAACGCTCGCAAGAGGGCGGACAATGACAGGCGATCAAATCCAGCCGATGGCGCGGCCGGCGAGGCTGATGGCGAAGATGACGAGAAAGCTCGCAGCCACCCGTCCAAAGAGCAGCGGATTGGTGGCAGCGACGCGTCGCAGGATGGCGGCGCCCGCACTCAACCAGCAGGTGGCAACACCCATGACCAGGAGGGCGAAGAGGGCAAGATAGGGCAGCGGCGTGAGAAGGGTTTCCGGCGTAGCGAACGACGCTGCGGGAATGAGGGCGAGCCCGATGATCAAGGCCTTGGGATTGAGCACGGTCGTGCAGTAGACGCTGGCGACAGTGACGGCGCCCGGCTCGCGAGCCGAAGGTGGCCGGGTCCAGAGACGGGCAGCAAGCAGCAGGACCCAGAGCGTCGACACGAGCTTGATGACAAGGGCGGCAACGGGCTGGTCCGCCAGAAACGGGGCCGCCAGGAAGACAAGGGGAAGGATGGTCGTGAGGTAGCCGCCGAGCTCGGCGCCGATCAAGGGAAAGGACGCCTTTACGCCGCGTGCCGCACCGGAGACCGCGAGCAGCGTATTCGTCGGTCCGGGCGTGAGCAGAAGCAGGAGAACGGCAATGGCGAAGGCGAAGAGAGACAAGGGGATGCTCCGAGACTGTTATGCCGCAGATAACAGGTCGGGACATATAACGGCTTGATTTCGGTCAAACCCGCCGCGCGAGGCGCAGTCCCCGTCAGGCCGGAAGGATCTGGCGGACCCAGGCGCGGGCGATCGCGAGGCCCGCTTCATCGGACAATACGCCGTCAGTCGGTTCAAGCTCCGGATGGCGTGCGAGCCAGCCGGGCTCCTTGCGTTCGATGACCTCGGGGAAGTGCGTCATCCAGTTGCGCACAACGTCGCGATTGGCTTCGAAATGGAACTGGAAGCCGTAAGCGGCACGACCCATCCTGAAGGCCTGATGGCGGGCGCGCTCGTTCTCGGCGAGATGCGCGGCTCCTTCAGGCAAGGTGAAGGTATCATCGTGCCACTGGAAGGAAAGGAAGCTGTCGGGCATCACCGAGAGGACCGGATCGTGTCTGCCGGCCTCCGTGCGGCCAATGGTGCGCCAGCCGAATTCGGGTGCGGCTCCAATCAGGTTTTCGCCGCCATAGGCTCGGGCCAGCAGCTGACTGCCGAGGCAGATGCCCAGCACCGCCTTGCCACTGTCGCCGAAGTGACGCATCAGGCTTGCAAGCTCCGGCAGATAGGGATGCTTGTCGTCGTCGCGGGCATTCTGTTCGCCACCAAAAACGACGAGCGCGTCATGCGATCCAAAATCCGGCAGCGCTTCACCTGCATAGGCTCGGATGGTGACGGTGTTTGCGCCCGCCTCCTGAAGGGCGATGCCTACCTGACCGGCTTCGGTGACTTTGGTGTTTTCGACGATGGCGACGCGCATGGGGGAATCGGATCTCGTGGCGGGTTTCCCAGAGAAAGCATGCAGGCGCGGTTGCCGCAAGTCGGAAGGGCGCCGCGGAGGGCGCCCTCCTGCGACCTCAGAAGTTTTTCTTCAGGCGAGCGTCTACCGACTGGCTGTTGCCGCCCCGGATCACGAAGAAGAAGGTCATGGCTGCCCAGAGCAACGACTTCTCCGCGCCGGAAAAGCCCTGGCCAAGCTGGATCCAGTGGAAATAGACGGTGACGAGCAGCACGATCGTGGCGGCGAAAGCGGCCGGACGGGTGAGAAGCCCGATGGCAAGCAGGATACCGCCGAAGAACTCGGTTGCGGCGAGAAGCGGCGACCAGAAGACGCCCGGGTAGAAGCCGAGGCCTTCGACCATCTGGATCGCGGCGAAGGGATCGACGATCTTCCCGGCCCCGTGGATGACGAGGAAACCACCCGCAACAAGACGCAGAAGGGTCTCGACCAGATCGTGGCCAGAACGATAGACAGGGGCGAGTGCGGGGATGAAAAGCCGGCTCGGTTCTGTGGACATGAACAACTCCAAAAAGACAATAATCTGCGGCTCTTGGCCGATGCCTCGCTTCATGGCAATTGCAGTGCGCGGAAAAAGTGGAATACTCGAGTTAACTTATGTGTGAGGTTGGGACACCCTGATGGAAAAGCCCCGCATTTCGATCACCTATTGCACCCAGTGCAACTGGCTCCTGCGATCCGGCTGGATGGCGCAGGAACTGTTGCACACGTTCTCGGACGATCTTGGCGAGGTGGCGCTGATCCCGGCTACCGGCGGGATCTTCGAAATTAGGCTGAATGATGAGTTGATCTGGGAGCGCAAGCGCGACGGCGGTTTTCCAGGCCCCAAGGAACTGAAGCAGAAGGTGCGTGACGCCATCGATCCCGAGCGCGATCTTGGCCATGTCGACCGGGCGAGCCGCAACGAAGGGCTGGACAACTGAGGTGACAAAAAGGCGACCGAGGGGCCGCCTTTTCAAGTTGCGCTCTCAGTAGAACGGCGACTGACAGACCTTGTAGTAGCCACTCGACGAGAGGAACTGGTTGGTGCGCGGGTTGTAGGACCGATAGCGGTTCAGGCACCAGTCGACATGCCGCTCCCAGCCACGGCCCGGCGGACGGTAACCCGGATCAGCATAAACGGGCGGGCGGGGGCGCGGGCGATAGCCAGGCTCGACGTAAACCGGCGGGCGCGGACGCGGGCGGTAGACGGGCGGCTCGTCGTAGACAGATGGCGGATAATAGTCCGGCGGCAGCGGACGTGGGCGACGCGGTGGCGGACGGTCCCAGGTTTCATAGCAGCCTGAGAAATCGCAGACGAGATCGACCCGTTCAGCGGCTGTGTGTTGCTCAAGAACCGGTTGCACCGGCTTTGGCATGGCGGCCTCGGCTACCGGACCAAAGAGCTGGGCTCCGGCCAGTGCCGCAGCCATGAAAGCGGACTTCATCTTCATCTCGTCATCCTGTTTCGGTCCCGACGCACAACCTCGATTGCTTCGCCGACTGCGAAATAGAGAGGTCCGATCACGGCTTTTTCACGACGACGTCATAAGCACTCGCGGCGCTTTGTTCCGCCGTCGAGACAGGTCGCGGTCGGCAATACACCTCTTTCGGAGCGCTTTTCGCAGGTCGACACGAAAACTTCAAAAAGCCGGTTGACAGGCCGGGGTAGTCGCTTTACACGGCTCCTCGTCGCCCAGATGGCGGAATTGGTAGACGCGCCAGCTTCAGGTGCTGGTACTCGAAAGGGTGTGGAGGTTCGAGTCCTCTTCTGGGCACCAAATTCCGATTTGAGATCAGCAGTTTATG
>JAIXSF010000510.1 GCA_027484835.1 Rhizobiaceae bacterium
ATAAGGGCGCCACCGAAGCGCACGCGCCCTTCGTCTATCGGTTAGGACACCAGATTTTCATTCTGGGAAGAGGGGTTCGACTCCCCTAGGGCGTGCCACTTCGATCTTCCCCAAACTGTTCAGAACCTGTGGATGGACAAACGCCAAGTGCTTGTTTGCATTTGCGATCCTGCATGGCATGAAGCCTGTGGAAAAAATCGTCACATCGGCGTCACAGCCCCTTGCGCTTCCGCAAAGTTACGGTCATAAGGGCGCCACCGAAGCGCACGCGCCCTTCGTCTATCGGTTAGGACACCAGATTTTCATTCTGGGAAGAGGGGTTCGACTCCCCTAGGGCGTGCCACTTCGATCTCCCCGACATCAGATCAGATCGTTTGTCTCACGGCGCCTTTGCGGCGTCCAAGACGCGGAATTGCACGCGCCTGTTGCCCTGCCAGTGGTCGGCGCTCAGTGTGCCTGCGACATGCACCTGATTGCCGCGATTGTTCATCAGGAAATGGCCGAGATCTGTTTCTGCGGCCCGGAAGGCGATGCCCTCCAGACGATTGCCGTCCATGCCTTCCAGCGTGATCTTGATATGGGTCGTCCCGACGGGACGGGCGTCCTTCAACCGATGCAGCGGCACCGCAAAGATCGGCTGCGGATGACCCGATCCATAGGGCCCGGCTGCTTCCAGCTGATCGACCAGGGCCAGCGTCGCGCCCGAGGCACCGATCGCGCCATCGATCTTCAGCGTCTGGTTTGCTGCGAGCGCCGATACCTGGGCCGAGGCCTGCTCCTCGAAGAAGCTGCGCAGCCGGCCAAGATTGGCGCGCTCGACGGTCAGGCCAGCCGCCATGGCGTGGCCGCCCCCCTTCACCAGCAGGCCCTCGTCGACCGCGGCACGCACCATGCGGCCCATGTCGAAGCCGTTGATCGAACGGCCCGATCCGGTGCCCTTGCCGAGCGGATCGAAGGCGATTGCGAAAGCCGGGCGCTTGAACTTCTCCTTCAGCCGCGCAGCCAGAAGACCGACGATGCCCGGATGCCAGTTTTCCTTGGCGGTGACGATGACGGCGGCCCGCTCGCCGGTACCGTATTCGGCCATGGCTTCGGCCTCGGCTTCGGCCAGCATGATCGCTTCCATCGCCTGGCGCTCGCGGTTCAACTCATCCAGCTTGGTCGCGATGTGGTCCGCCTCGGCCGCATCGTCGAGCGTCAGCAAACGACTTCCGAGGGCAGCATCGCCGATGCGTCCGCCGGCATTGATTCTCGGGCCGACGAGGAAGCCGAAATGATAGGGCGTCACGGGACCGCCAATGCCGGCCACGCGCAACAGCGAGGCGAGCCCCGCATTGTTCTGGTGGCGCGCGGCAATCAGGCCCTTGGTGACATAGGCACGGTTGAGGCCCTTCAGCGGCACCACATCGCAAACGGTCGCCAGCGCCACAAGATCGAGCCAGGCGAGCAGATCGAGCGACCGCGCGTGCGGATGGCCTGCCTCGCGCAGGACACGCAGAGTGGCAACCAGCACCATGAAGACGACGCCGGCAGCGCAGAGATGCCCCTGCCCCGACAGATCGTCCTCCCGGTTCGGGTTCACCAGCGCATGGCAGGCCGGCATTTCGTGGCCCATCTGGTGGTGGTCGATGACAACGACATCGACGCCCCGCCGTTCGGCAGCACCCAGCGCCTCGATGCTGGTCGAGCCGCAGTCGACGGTGATCAGGAGGTTTGCGCCGCGCTCGATCAGCTGGTCGATGGCCGCGGCGTTCGGGCCATAGCCTTCGAAGATGCGATCCGGAATGTAGATCTCGGCCTCGATACCGAAATGATGGAGGAAGCGCGCCATGAGGGCCGACGATGCGGCGCCATCGACATCATAGTCGCCGAAGATCGCGACGCGCTGCTTGCGGTTGATCGCGTCTACGATGCGCGCTGCTGCAGCGTCGCACTCGGTCAGCTTCGATGGATCCGGCATCAGGTTGCGGATGGTCGGATCGAGGAAAGCCGGGGCTTCGTCCACGCCGACACCACGGCCTGCCAGAACGCGGGCAACGAGTTCGGGGATGCCGTGCAGCTGGCTGATGGCAAGCGCCTTGTTCTGGCCTGCCTGGTCCGTGCGGGACATCCAGCGCTGACCGCTGGCGGACTGTTCGACGCCGAGAAAGGCGCGGATGACGGGATCGACCGGTTCAGTGGACATTACTGCTCTTTGCGGGTGCGCAGGCGCTCATGCCTGCACGACAGGATCTTAGGCGGCGCGCCGCCCTACCCCGTTCTATACCGATCGCAGAAAATCACCAGAGCCCGGATGCCGGCCGTCACAGAGATGTGGCAAACCTCAGGACATCAACCAGGCGACGAGCGCGAACGGTATGGTCATGATCGCGGTGAAGCCCAACATCAGGCCCCAGTCGGAAATCCCGCTGGGTGACGCACCGCGCGCATCGTCTGCGCGCTGGCGCTGCGATCTGTCGCTGTCGTCCAAGCTCCCCTCGGTCAATTCGACCCAGGGCGCACTGCGTTCGCCGACTACCATCGAAGAGCTCCTCCCCAAGAACCCGATCGTGGCGCAGAGCCTACGCCTCCCCCCGCCGTTTGGCGAGAGTGCAAACATAGCGATTCACGAATTATCAGATGAATGAATGCAAATGGCCGTCGCTCCACCGAGCGACGGCCATCCGATTGCAGATCACGTCTGCGATGGGCTCAGGTCTTGGGCCGTTCGATGCGAATCACCTGGGGTTCGCCGATCAGATACCCCTCACCCTTGATCGCGCCGACGGCCTTGCGGACAGCACTCTCCATCGTCGCATGGGTGACAAGGATGATGGTCTGCTGGCCTTCCGGTGCAGCCGGCTGCTTGGAGTGCTGGACGATCGATTCGAGCGAGATCGCGTTCTCCGCCATCTGCGTCGCAATGCTCGCGAAGACGCCGGTCCGGTCCTGCACGGTGAGACGAATGAAGTAGCCGCCTTCGTGGCTCTGCATCTCGGCCTGGCGATACGGCTCAAGCAAATGGGCGGGACGGCCGAGGACTGGCACTTCCTGCGCGCCCGGGCGGCTCTTGGCGATATCGGTGATGTCACCGAGCACAGCGGAGGCCGTTGCATTGCCGCCGGCGCCGGGTCCAACCATCAGCAGCTCACCAAGAATGTCGGATTCGAGCGCCACCGCATTGGTGACGCCGTCGACCTGGGCAATCACCGAATCGAGCGGCACCATGGTCGGATGCACGCGCTGCTCGATGCCGCTTTCGGTCTTTTGGGCGACGCCGAGGAGCTTGATGCGATAGCCGAGATCGGCTGCAGCATGGATGTCCTCGATCGAGATGTTGGTGATGCCTTCGAGATAGATCTGGTCCGCAGAGATCTCGCAACCAAAGGCGAGCGTTGTCAGGATCGACAGCTTGTGGGCCGTGTCGTTGCCCTCGATGTCGAAGCTCGGATCGGCTTCGGCATAACCGAGGCGCTGAGCTTCCTTGAGGCAATCCGCAAAGGACAGACCTTCACGCTCCATCCGGGTGAGGATGTAATTGCAAGTGCCGTTC
>JAIXSF010000468.1 GCA_027484835.1 Rhizobiaceae bacterium
CGTAATTGGGTTTGAAGCCGTCGAGGATGGGGCTGCAGGCCTGGGTGTGGACGTCGCGGGTGGCGAAGAGATCCTTGACGCCGAGCGGAATGCCTTCGAGCACGCCAGCCTTGCCGTCTGCGATCCTGGTATCGGACGCCTTTGCCATATCGCGCGCCACATCCGGGGTCACGGCCACATAGGCGTTCAGCGCGCCGTTCGCAGCCTCAATCGCGGAGAGATAGGCATCCGTCAGTTCGACGGCCTTGATCTCCTTGGCGGCAAGCTTCGCGCGGGCTTCGGCGATGGTGAGGCTGATCAATTCGCTCATGGTCGGTTCACTTCAAACTGTCGGCGGGCCGTTCGGCCCGAAAAAATCGGGTGGCGTGGTTGCTTTACGGTCCGTCTTACTCGACGACCTTCGGCACCTGGAAGAAATTGCGATCGGTGGCGGGCGCATTGGCGACGATGTCATCGGCCTTGCTGCCGTCAGTCACGGCATCTTCGCGCTTTTTCATCGCCATCGGCGTGACCGAGGTCATCGGCTCGACGCCCGAGACGTCGACTTCGTCCAGCTGTTCGACGAAACCGAGAATGCCGTTGAGCTCCCCGGTCATGCGTGCGGCATCCTCCTCGCTGACAGCGATGCGGGCAAGGCGGGCGACGCGCTTGACGGTGGCGAGGTCAACAGACATGGCATTCTCCGGATAAGCTGTTTTCTTCGCTATAATGGCCGTCAAGCGCAGGCGCAACGGGGTTTGTCAGACCTCGACGGTGGAACCCGCCTGGGGAGCGACGACGCGGGTGCGCGTGCCGTCCATACCGGCGACAAACTTCTCCGGCGTCTGGTCGATGATCGGGAACGAGCCGTAGTGGCACGGGATCGCCGTCTTGAAGTCGAAGAAGCGCTGGCAGGCCAGGGCCGCGACCGCACCGCCCATGGTGAAGCGATCACCGATCGGGACAATGCCGACATCCGGCTGATGCAGCTCATTGATCAGCTTCATGTCGGAAAAGATGTCCGTATCGCCCATGTGCAGGACGGATGCTTCATTCTCGAAATGCATCATCAGGCCGTTGGCATTGCCAAGCGCATGGGAGACGCCGTCTTCGGTAACCTGTGCGGACGAATGCAGCGCATTAGTGAAGGTGACCGTGAAACCTTCGAAATGAATGGTGCCGCCGGTATTGCCCATTTCAAGCTTCTCGACGCCCTTGGTGCCGAGCCAGGAGGCGAGATCGGCATTGGCCAATACCGTTGCGCCGGTCTCCTTGGCGAGTTGAACGGTATCGCCTACGTGGTCGCCATGACCATGGGTCAGCAGGATATGCGTGACGCCCTTCGTCATGTCCTTCCGGTCAAGGCCGGCAAAGCCCGGGTTATGGGTGAGGAAGGGATCGATGAGGATCGATGCCTTGGCCGAGTCGAGGCGGAAAGCGGCGTGGCCGAGCCAGGTGATTTTCATGATGTCAGTCTCCGGTCTTGAAATGTCCGTCGGAATATATGGCAAGCCGGTCTTTCGGCAACGGGCGCGCCGAGTTGCCTCGCCGGTCCAGAGGGTTTAAGCGACGAGCATGACAGCCGTAGTGCTGAGCGCAAGGAAGGAACGACCATGGCCGATGACGACTACGTGTATGACGAGGCGACTGGCGAATGGCGGCCGGCTTCCGAGATGGCAGCAACCGCATCGGCAAAACCCGTCGCCCGCGACGCGTCCGGAACGGAACTTGCCGATGGCGACTCGGTCGTGCTGATCAAGGACCTCAAGGTGAAGGGCGCTGGCCAGACCCTGAAGCAGGGCACCGTCATTCGCTCGATCCGGCTCACCGACGATCCGGAACACATTGATTGCCGCTATGACGGGATCAAGGGCCTCGTGCTCAGAACCGAATTCGTGCGCAAGCGCTGAGGCAAGGACGGGCGGGCATGGCGACCTTGACGATCGAGGAACTGGCAGAACGGTTGAAACCCGGCGAGGCAATTGCCGGACTCGATCTCGGCACGAAGACGATCGGGCTCTCGGCTTCCGATCTTGGCCGGCGGTTCGCCACCCCTCGCCCGGTCATCAAACGGGTGAAGTTCACCCAGGATGCCGAAGTCCTGCTCGCCTTCGCGGCGAAGGAAAAGATCGTCGCCTTCGTCATCGGGCTACCGGTCAACATGGATGGATCGTCCGGTCCGCGCGTCCAGGCGACGCGGGCATTCGTGCGTTCGATGTCGGAGAAGACCGATATCCCCTTCGTCTATTGGGACGAGCGGCTTTCGACTGTGGCTGCCGAGCGAGCGCTACTGGAGATGGACGTGTCACGCGCCAAGCGCAGCGAGCGGATCGATTCCGCTGCTGCGAGCTTCATCCTTCAGGGCGCGCTCGACAGGCTTTCGGGGCTTGCCCGCACTTCGGACAGTTCCGCCGACTTTTCCTGACGGGCTGCCCACCAGGCCTTGATCTGCTTGCGACGGCGGAAGCCGATGATTGCAAACAGGATGAGGCTGTCGACAATGATTGCGCGCAGAACGAGCGGCGGGATGGTTTCGGGCGCAATCCCCAACACGTTGCCGTAGATCTGGAACACCAGATCATGGGCGTCGCGGGTCAGCATGAAGATGCCGAAGCTCATGTCGTAATAGGACAGACCGTACCAGGCGCCCAGGATCGTGATGGGCAAAGCCCACAAGAGCAGAAGTGTCTTCATGCCGTTTCCGCCTTTTGATCGAACGACAAGTCATTTGCCGCCGGCCAGCTTTCCACCAGCCATTTCAGTGACGCCATCGCGGTCAACACGGTCGCGGGGACGGCGATATCGAGCGCCAACCCCGAGAAAAACACCATCATCATGATGGTCGCCACCGGCCGTGCTAACACAGCGTCCGTCACCACTGTACCCTTTAACGTCTGTCCCGCCCAAAAGGTGGCCCGTTCGGCGCTCAGGCGCAACGTAAACCCTTTGTTAAGGTTAACGGCGCCTGTGGATGAGCAGTTTCAGCCACTTGTCCGAAAATGTCGCCGGGACACGAATTTCGATTGAATGCACGGTGTTAGGGGTCTACCGCTCCCCTGCCCGCCATCCTGGACACGTCATGCTGATCATCTTCGAAAGCATCCTGCCGATCTTCCTGCTCGTGATTCTCGGCGTGGTGCTGAAAAGAACTCCGCTGATCCGGTCCGATTTCTGGGGCGGGCTTGAGCAATTCGGTTACTACGTGCTCTTCCCGGCGCTGCTGTTTCAGACGCTTTCGACCACGGACTTCTCGGCGATGGACAGCGGCGGTGTCGGGCTTGTCTCGCTGCTCGCCGTCGGCGTTATGACCGGTCTGGTCCTCGCTCTCTGGCCTTTGCTGCGCAGGAGCGGCATGGGTGGGCCGGCCTATACTTCGGTGTTCCAGACCTCGACGCGCTGGAACGGCTTCATGGCGCTGGCTATTGCCGAAAAGCTGACAGGACAGACGGGTCTGGCCGTGATCGCCGTGATCATGGCGTCGATCATCGTGCCGCTCAATCTGATCAATGTCGGCGTGCTCGTGTGGTTTTCCGGCGAAAGCAGAGGCCTCAAGAGCTTCATCATCAGGATCATCACCAATCCGATCATCATCGGGGCAGCGCTCGGGGTCGCCGTCAATCTTTCCGGCGTTTCCGTCTATCCGCCGCTGATGACGACGGTGGACCTCGTCGCCAGCGCATCGCTGGGGCTCGGGCTGATTACGGTAGGTGCGGGGCTGAAGATCGCGGATGCACTCAAACCACAGCCCAGCATCCTGCTGACGGCGGTCTTGAAGCTGATTGTCTTTCCGATCGTGGCCGTCGGCCTTGCCCTCGCCTTCGGGCTGTCGGGCGAGATCGTCGTGATGATCGCGCTTGGGGCTGCGGTGCCGACTGCCATGAACGGCTATGTGCTGGCCAAGCAGATCGGCGGCGATGCCGACCTCTATGCGGCGGCCGCCACCGTGCAGACGGTCGTGGCCTTCTTCACGATCCCGATCGTGCTCTACCTCGTCGGTCAGGTGGCCGGCGGGTAAAGCAGATCCAGTACGTAGCGGGAATCGAAGCGCGCATCGAGCACGCCGTAGGTATGGCGCCAGCCACCCGCAAGCCGTGATTCGAGGAAGGCATCGGCGATCTTGCCCGCGCCCAAGCGATAAAGCTCTGCGGCACCGGCTGCAAGGGCCAGCTGTTCGATGAGCAGGCGGCCTGCGGCTTCATCGCGTTCGGCAAGTGCGGTCGCTGCGCGCAGCACCTCGACCGTTTTCTTGCCCGAGGGGCCGAGGTCGCGCTCGAGACCGGCAAACAGCGTTTCGAAGAGATCCTTGCCGCGGCTGAGGACTCGCAGGACGTCGAGCGCCATGACATTGCCCGAGCCTTCCCAGATCGCGTTGACGGGGGCTTCGCGGTAGTGGCGGGCGATCGGACGCTCCTCGACATAACCGCTGCCGCCAATGCATTCCATGGCTTCGTAGATCAGCCCGGGCGCGATCTTGCAGATCCAGTATTTGGCGACCGGGGTCATGACACGGGCATAGGCCGCGTCAACAGGGCTCTCGCGTGCTTTGTCGAAGCTGTCGGCGAGACGGAAGGCGAGCGCGGTGGCGGCGGCAACGTCGAGCGCCATGTCGGCAAGCACGCGGGTCATCATCGGCTGGTCGATGAGGTTCTTGCCGAAGACCATGCGGCCGCGCGCATGATGGATCGCTTCGGCCATGGAAGCGCGCATCATGCCGGCAGACGAAAGCGCGCAGTCGAGACGCGTCAGTGTCACCATGTCGAGGATGGTACGGACGCCATCACCGGGCGTGCCGAGCAGGAAGCCGAAGGTTTCGGAGAACTCGACTTCGGATGAGGCATTCGATCGGTTGCCGAGCTTGTCCTTCAGCCGCTGGAATTCCAGACCGTTGGCAGAGCCGTCTTCCAGGAGGCGCGGCACGAGGAAGCAGCCCATGCCGTCCTTGGTCTGGGCGAGCATGACGAAGGCGTCGCTCATCGGCGCCGACATGAACCACTTGTGGCCGGAAAGGCGGTAGATCCCCTCGCCCACCCGTTCACCGGTCGTGGTGTTGGCGCGGACATCCGTGCCGCCCTGCTTTTCGGTCATGCCCATGCCGATGGTGACGGCGCTCTTCTGCATCGGCGGCTTGTTGCTGCTGTCGTACTTGCGCGACAGGATGCGCGGCGTCCATTCCTTCTGCACTGCCGGGGACGCCACGAGAGCCGCGACCGAGGCACTGGTCATGGTAAGCGGGCAGAGGTGCCCCGATTCGAGCTGCGCTGTCAGGAAGAAGCGAACGGCGCGTGCCTTGTGCTCATGGCCGCGCGCTTCCGGTGCATTTTCCCAGACGGAGGAATGCAGGCCCGAGGCCATCGAGCGGCGCATCAGGGCGTGCCAGACGGGATGGAACTAGACGACATCGAGGCGCTCGCCGCGCACGCCGTGGGTTCTCAGCTGCGGCGGGCTGGCATTCGCCATCCGGGCCAGTTCCTGCGCTTCCGGCGAGGTCACATATTTGCCGATGACGTCGTATTCATCACGCAGCGGGCGTGACAGCGAGGAGGTCAGATCGACGAGCAGCGGATCGGCACGGTAGGCATTGATGCCGGACCAGGGCTTGGGCTGGTTGAGCGCTGCGAGTTTTTCTTCCGTCCGGTTCATCAATCTTGCCGATCTCGTGGGGTGACGCAGGTTGGACCGCCAACGCTTCGCCTTCATACTGTCCAATACGGTCGAAGCATCCAGGGCGCAAAATGCGCCGGTGTTCCCTACCTTCTCTTCGCTCCTATTACATGGGGACCGTGCGTCAATCCACCTAGCATGTGCTTGCCCGGTCCGATCCCACACTTTATAGACCGCGTGACATCTCAGGAGGACGTCCATGGTCTTCTTTCCCCATCGCCATCTCATCGGCATCAAGGGCCTTACCGAGCAGGACATCACGTTCCTTCTCGACAAGGCAGACGAAGCCGTCAAAATCAGCCGCCAGCGGGAGAAGAAGACTTCCACGCTGAGGGGCCTTACGCAGATCAATCTCTTCTTTGAAGCCTCGACGCGGACGCAAGCCTCGTTCGAGCTTGCGGGCAAACGCCTGGGCGCCGACGTGATGAACATGTCGGTCGGCAATTCATCCGTGAAGAAGGGTGAAACGCTAATCGACACGGCCATGACGCTGAATGCGATGCGGCCGGACGTTCTGGTCGTGCGACACTCTTCAGCCGGTGCTGCCGCCCTGCTTGCGCAGAAGGTCGCCTGCTCGGTGGTCAATGCCGGTGACGGACAGCATGAGCATCCGACCCAGGCGCTGCTCGATGCGCTTACCATCCGCCGCGCCAAGGGCAAGTTGTCGCGCATCATCGTCGCGATCTGCGGCGACGTGCTGCATTCGCGTGTGGCGCGCTCCAATATTCTGCTGCTCAATGCCATGGGCGCCCGCGTCCGCGTCGTCGCACCCGCGACGCTACTGCCGGCCGGCATCGCCGACATGGGCTGCGAGGTCTTCCACGACATGAAGGAAGGGCTGAAGGATGCGGATGTCGTGATGATGCTGCGCCTGCAGCGCGAGCGCATGTCCGGCTCCTTCGTGCCGTCGGTGCGCGAGTACTTCCACTTCTACGGCCTCGACGCCGAAAAGCTGAAGGCCGCCAAGGAAGATGCGCTCGTCATGCATCCGGGTCCGATGAACCGTGGGGTCGAGATCGCGTCGGAAGTCGCGGACGGTCCGCAGAGCGTGATCGAGAGCCAGGTCGAGATGGGGGTCGCGGTTCGCATGGCCGTCATGGAGACGCTGCTGGTGTCGCAGAACCAGGGACCGCGTTCGGAGGGAATGGGCGCATGAGAAAGCCTCTCGTTCTCAAGAATGTCCGGATCGTCGATCCCTCGCGCACGCTCGACGAAGTGGGCACTATCATTGTCGGCCATGACGGGCTGATTGTCGCCGCTGGCGCGGATGCCCAGAACCAGGGCGCACCCGAAGGTGCCGAAATCCGCGATGCCCGAGGCCTGACTGCCGTTCCGGGTCTCGTCGATGCCCGAGTCTTCGTCGGCGAGCCGGGATCCGAACATCGCGAGACGATCGCGTCCGCCAGCCGTGCGGCAGCGGCCGGTGGCATTACGTCCTTCATCATGATGCCGGAGACGGATCCTGTTATCGACGACATCGCGCTTGTCGAGTTCGTCAAGAAGACGGCCCGTGACACGGCTGCTGTCCATGTCTATCCGGCAGCGGCTCTGACCAAGGGCATGACGAGCGCCGAGATGACCGAGATGGGTCTCCTGCAGCAAGCCGGTGCGGTTGCCTTCACCAATGGCCGCTACGGGCTGAACGACACGCAGGTGCTGCGCCGGGCTATGACTTACGCCCGCGAATTCAACGCGGTCATCGCGCTCGAAACGCGGGAAAAGTATCTGGCGGCCAATGGTGTGATGAACGAGGGGCTGCTCGCGAGCTGGCTCGGTCTCGGCGGCATCCCGCGAGAAACCGAGATCATCCCGCTCGAGCGCGACCTGCGCATCGCAGCACTGACGCGGGCCAAGTATCATGCCTCGCAGATCTCGGTGCCAGAATCGGTCGAGGCCATCCAGGTGGCACGCAAGCGCGGCGCCAAGGTCACCTGCGGCATCTCGATCAATCACCTGAGCCTCAACGAAAACGACATCGGCGAGTACAGGACCTTCTTCAAGCTCTATCCGCCGCTGCGCTCGGAAGACGATCGCATGGCGATGGTCGATGCACTGGCCAAGGGCCAGATCGACATCATCGTTTCCTCGCATGATCCGCAGGACGTCGACACCAAGCGCCTGCCCTTCGGCGAGGCTGCCGATGGGGCGATCGGGCTCGAAACCATGCTGTCCGCAGCCCTTCGGCTGCACCATGCCGGCCATGTGCCGCTG
Organism: Rhizobiaceae bacterium; assembly: GCA_027484835.1. Taxonomy (GTDB): domain Bacteria; phylum Pseudomonadota; class Alphaproteobacteria; order Rhizobiales; family Rhizobiaceae; genus Allorhizobium. The sequence goes on from JAIXSF010000468.1 coordinate 7,852, forward strand.
ATGCGGCTGATCGATGCCATGTCGACGCGGCCGGCGGAGATCTTCGGTCTTCCCGGCGGCACGTTGAAGGTGGGTGCACCAGGGGACATCGCGCTTGTTGATCTCGATGAACCGTGGCTCGTGTCGCGCGACAGCCTGCTTGCGCGCTCGAAGAACACGCCCTTCGAAGATGCCCGCTTCTCCGGCCGGGCCGTTGCGACCTTTGTCGCCGGCCAGTGCGTCCATAGCCTTTAACGAACAGGGACACGGATACCCATGATCGACTTTTCCGCTCTCGGCTGGGCCAATCTCGCTATCGTTCTCCTGTTCGGCTACCTGCTCGGCTCTATCCCCTTCGGCCTCGTGCTGACGAAGATGGCCGGCCTCGGCGACCTGCGCTCGATCGGCTCGGGCAATATCGGTGCGACCAATGTTTTGCGGACCGGCAACAAGAAGCTTGCGGCCGCGACGCTTCTTCTCGACGCACTCAAGGCGACGGCGGCAGCGCTGATTGCCCATGCGGTGTTCGGGCATAATGCTGCGCTGTTTGGTGGTTTCGCTGCCTTCATCGGCCACCTCTTCCCGGTCTGGCTTGGTTTCAAGGGCGGCAAGGGTGTCGCGACCTATATCGGCACGCTGCTCGGCGTGGCGCCATTGATGGTACTCTTCTTCGCTGTCGTCTGGCTCTCGGTTGCCTTCATCACCCGCTACTCTTCGTTGTCCGCACTCGTCGCCACACTTGTCATTCCGGTTGTATTGTGGATACTCGGGGTTGAAGAGGCGGCCGTCGTGACAGCCGTGATGACGGTCATCACCTACTGGCGTCACAAGCAGAATATCGAGCGGCTGATCGCGGGAACCGAGAGCAAGATCGGCAAAAAAGGCTAGAGGAAAGCCATGGGGTCAGACAGCGCAAGACGAAAAGGGATTGCGCTGACGGACCGCCAGAGGATCGCCTGGCTGCGGCTGATCCGCAGCGACAATGTTGGCCCGGCGACCTTCCGGGACCTCATCAATCATTTCGGCTCGGCCGAGGCAGCGCTCGACGCGCTTCCCGAACTCTCCAGGCGGGGCGGCTCGACCCGCGCAATTCGAATCGCGACGATTGCCGATGCCGAGCGCGAGATCGAAACGGCCCACCGCTTCGGCGCCCGCTTCATCGGCATCGGCGAGCCTGATTATCCTGCAGCACTCAGACAGATTGATGCTGCCCCTCCCCTGATTGCGGCCAAGGGTGACCTCAGCGTCGCGAACCTGCCCTCTGTCGGCATGGTCGGATCGCGGAACGCCTCGATCAGCGGCGCCAAATTTGCAGCGATGATGGCACGGGAGATCGGTCGCGCCGGCTATTCCATCGTGTCGGGCCTGGCGCGAGGGATCGATGCGGCGGCGCATCGGGCAAGCCTTGAGACCGGCACGATTGCGGCCATGGCCGGCGGGCTCGACCAGCCCTATCCGCCCGAGAATATCGATCTTCTCGACCAGATCTGCAGCGGACGGGGACTGGCAATATCCGAAATGCCCTTTGGCTGGGAGCCGCGGGCGCGGGATTTTCCCCGCCGCAACCGCTTGATCGCCGGTGTTGCTCTCGGAGTCGTGGTGATCGAGGCGGCGGCGCGCTCGGGGTCGCTGATCACGGCAAGGCTTGCCGGTGAGTTCGGGCGGCTGGTCTTTGCCGTGCCCGGCTCGCCCCTCGATCCGCGTTGCGAGGGGACAAACGGACTGCTCAAGGATGGTGCGACGGTCACCACCAAGCCGCAGGACGTGCTGCAGACACTTGCCCCGATTTCCGAGCTCGACCTCTTCAGCGCAAGCGAGGCCGACGAACCCGGGGGAGACGATGGCGTCGAGCGGCCGCTGGCGCCGCCCCCGAATGATGACGAGCGCCTGGTCATCATTCAGGCGCTGGGTCCGACACCGGTCGAGATCGACGACATCATCCGGCACACGGGGCTTGCTGCCTCGTCCGTCTATCTGGTGTTGCTGGAGCTCGATATCGCCGGACGGCTAGAGCGGCATGCGGGAGGCTTTGTCTCGCTGAGCATGATGGATTGAGAGCGCGCGACGGCCAGATTGCACGTCGCCAGCCTCCACATAGGCCATCTCGATCAGGTAGCACAGCATCTCGGCGCCTTCGTTTTCCGCAACCAGCCGCAACTCCGCGAGCATCTGGCGGATGTAGGCGATATTCTCCATCGTGCGGGTACCGCGACCATTCGTCTCGACTGTGTCTCGTGCCATCGCTCTCGCCCGTCAACAACGGAGGCCGTTACAACCTGGCCTCGCCATTCCCTGCAAAATACAATAGATCATTTATCTCAGATTGCAATCTACCCAGCATCTCCCACAGGTTGCATTTCGTTGTGTTGCGAGCCAGTGCCAGAGATCATCGATCAAAAATAACAAGGTTTCGGCAGTTTCGGGTTCATCCCCGGAAAAATGCGGGCGGAGCGGAAAGGCCCGACCTTGGAATTCGGCAACAGCTGGACACCAAGGGCGAACTGCCCTTCGGGCAATCTGGAAATCGGCAACCAGAGGGCGTCGGTCTCGTCAGGCGGTGAGGCTCGCTTGCTGTCCCGTTTGCTGTCCCCGGAGGCTCAATTCAGGGTTAGTGCATGGGTTCTAATCCACGATCTTTGGTCTCAGCCTCTTGACCGCAGGCGTTTCGCCCTCCATGTCGGAAAACCGTGTTCCGAAGACTGTGGTGCGGTGCCGCGGATCGGATGCGTTGAAGGTACATCTGTCCAATGAACGTCGTAGTCGTAGAATCCCCGGCCAAGGCCAAGACGATCAACAAGTATCTGGGTCCCGGATACAAGGTGCTCGCCTCGTTCGGCCATGTGCGCGATCTGCCAGCCAAGGATGGCTCCGTTCTGCCGGACCAGGATTTCGAGATGTTCTGGGAGGTCGACACGGCCTCGCAGAAGCGGATGAAGGACATTGCCGATGCGGTGAAGTCCTCTGACGGCCTGTTTCTCGCGACCGACCCGGATCGCGAAGGGGAAGCCATTTCCTGGCATGTGCTCGATCTCCTGAAGAAGAAGCGCGTGATCGGCGACAAGCCTGTGAAGCGGGTCGTCTTCAATGCGATCACCAAGAAGGCCGTGCTCGACGCCATGGCCAATCCGCGCGACATCGACACGCCGCTGGTCGATGCCTATCTCGCCCGCCGTGCGCTCGACTATCTCGTCGGCTTCAATCTTTCGCCGGTTCTCTGGCGCAAGCTTCCCGGTGCCCGCTCTGCCGGTCGCGTGCAGTCGGTGGCGCTGCGCCTCGTCTGTGACCGCGAGACCGAGATCGAACGTTTCGTTGCCGAGGAATACTGGAACATCTCGGCGTTTCTGAAGACGCCGCGCGGTGACGAGTTCGAGGCGAAGCTCGTTTCGCACCAGGGCAAGCGCATGCAGCGCAACTCGGTCACCAATGGTGATCAGGCAGCCGGCATCAAGGCCCTGCTCGAGGGTGCAGCTTTTGCCGTCGACAGCGTCGAGGCAAAGCCGGTCAAGCGCAATCCGGGCCCGCCCTTCACCACCTCCACCCTGCAGCAGGCCGCATCCTCTAAGCTCGGCTTCTCGGCATCGCGCACCATGCAGGTCGCGCAGAAGCTCTATGAAGGTATCGACATCGGCGGTGAGACCGTCGGTCTGATCACCTATATGCGTACCGACGGCGTGCAGATGGCGCCGGAAGCGATCGAGGCTGCCCGTTCGGCCGTTCTTGACCAGTTCGGTCCGCGCTACGTGCCGGAAAAGGCGCGCATCTATTCGACCAAGGCGAAGAACGCCCAGGAAGCCCACGAAGCGATCCGCCCGACCGACTTCAACCGTTCGCCCGACAAGGTGCGTCGCTTCCTCGATGGCGACCAGCTGCGGCTTTACGACCTGATCTGGAAGCGCGGTATCGCGAGCCAGATGGCGTCTGCCGAAATCGAGCGTACGACAGTCGAGATCCTCGCCGACAACAAGGGCGACAAGGCCGGGCTTCGCGCCGTCGGCTCGGTCATCCGCTTTGATGGCTTCATTGCCGCCTATACCGACCAGCGCGAAGAGGGCGAACCGGCGGAGGACGGCGACGACGAGGATGGCCGTCTGCCGGAGATCAATGCCCGCGAGGCATTGGCCAAGAACAAGATCAATTCGAGCCAGCATTTCACCGAGCCGCCGCCGCGTTATTCGGAAGCCTCGCTGATCAAGAAGATGGAAGAGCTCGGCATCGGCCGTCCGTCGACCTATGCTGCGACGCTGAAGACGCTCAGCGACCGCGAATATGTCATCATGGACAAGCGCAAGCTGATCCCGCATTCCAAGGGACGGCTGGTCACGGCCTTCCTCGAAAACTTCTTCACCAAATATGTCGAATACGACTTCACGGCCGATCTCGAAGAGAAGCTCGACAAGATCTCCGCTGGTGAATTGAACTGGAAGGACGTGTTGCGTGCCTTCTGGCAGGATTTCTTCGCCCAGATCGAAGACACCAAGGAACTGCGCGTCACCAATGTGCTTGATGCCTTGAACGAGGCTCTCGCCCCGCTGGTCTTCCCGAAGCGCGAAGACGGGTCTGATCCGCGCATCTGCCAGGTCTGCGGCACGGGCAATCTGTCGCTGAAGCTCGGCAAGTATGGCGCCTTCGTCGGCTGCTCGAACTATCCGGAATGCAACTTCACCCGCCAGCTCTCGTCAGAAGGTGGCGCCGAAGCCGAGGCCAATGGCAGCAACGAGCCGCGGGCACTGGGCAAGGATCCGGTGACCGAGGAAGAGATCACGCTGCGCTCGGGACGTTTCGGACCTTACGTCCAGCGCGGCGATGGCAAGGAAGCCAAGCGCTCCTCGCTGCCGAAGGGCTGGGCGCCCGCCGATATCGACTTCGAGAAGGCGCTTTCGCTGCTGTCGCTGCCACGCGACGTCGGGGCGCATCCGGAAACCGGCAAGATGATCTCGGCCGGGCTCGGTCGCTACGGACCCTTCGTGCTGCATGATGGCACCTATGCCAATCTCGAAGGCATCGAGGACGTACTGTCCATCGGCCTCAACCGCGCCGTCACAGTGCTTGCCGAAAAGAAGGCCAATCCGGGCGGCCGTGGCCGCACGGCAGCGGTTGCTCTGAAGGAACTTGGCGACCATCCCGATGGTGGCGCGATGACCGTTCGTGACGGCCGTTTCGGCCCCTATGTCAATTGGGGTAAGGTCAACGCGACGCTGCCGAAGGGCAAGGATCCGCAGGCAATTACCGTCGAGGAAGCGCTTGTGCTGATCGCCGAACGCGCAGCCAAGGATGGCGGCGGCAAGGCCAAGGCGAAGAAGGCGCCGGCCAAGGCTGCCAAGGCAAAGTCGGAAGACGGTGCAGCGGCAAAGCCGAAGAAGGCTGCTGCCAAGCCAAAGGCGACAGCCGCCAAGAAGGCTCCGGCCAAGGCCGCTGCAAAGGCGAAAACAACAAAGAAGAGTGCGACTTGAGCAAGAGATTCCGCGACCCCTCCGAGACACCCGGCTCCGGCAACCGCAAGAGCCGGCGTGCGGAAGGCGCGGCCAAGGCCAGGAGCGAGAACCCCACCGCCCTGATCCACGGTGAGGTGCCGCCGCGTGAAGTCCTGATGCAGTTCATCACGGACAATCCGGAGCGCGCTTCGAAGCGGGAGATCGCCAAGGCCTTCGGGCTCAAGGGCGAACAGCGGGTGGAACTCAAGCAGGCACTCAAGGATCTGGAAAACGACGGGCTTGTCCAAAAGAGCCGCAAATCTCTGACCAGACCGGGCGCCCTGCCCCCGGTCACGGTGCTCGACATCACCACCCGCGACAAGGACGGCGAGCTGATCGGCCGCCCGGCGGAATGGCCCGACGAGGCCGGTGCGGCTCCTGCCGTGCTCATCCGCCAGTCGAGTTCCGACCGCTCCAAGGGCAAGACACCCGTCGGCGGCCTGGGCGACCGGGTGCTTGCCAAGATCTTCACCAACAAGGACCGCTCCGGCCCCGCCTATACGGCGCGCGTGATCAAGATC
>JAIXSF010000330.1 GCA_027484835.1 Rhizobiaceae bacterium
CGATCGTCTTCAATGACCAGCAGGCGCTGCAGGATGCCTTCAAGGCCGGCAAGCTGGAGAAGGATTTCGTTGCCGTCGTTCGCTTCCAGGGTCCGAAGGCCAACGGCATGCCGGAACTGCATCGCCTGACGCCGCCGCTCGGCGTGCTGCAGGATCGTGGCTTCAAGGTAGCACTCGTTACGGACGGGCGCATGTCCGGAGCTTCGGGCAAGATCCCGGCAGCGATCCACCTGACGCCCGAGGCCGTCGATGGCGGCGCGATCGCCAAGATCAAGGACGGCGACATGGTGCGGCTGGATGCCGTGGCGGGAACGCTGGAAGTGCTGGTCGACGCCGCGGAGTTCAACGCGCGGCCACTGGCGACCACCAACCTCGACGACAACGAATTCGGGATGGGCCGGGAGTTGTTTGCCAGCTTCCGTCGGATTGCAGGACCGGCGGATCAGGGCGCCAGCGTCCTGTTCTAAGACGTACCACAACTCCATTGCAAAAAGGCCGCGTCCGCACGCGGCCTTTTTTTGTGCCGGTCAGAACCAGTTGTTGGACTTTCGTCTCGAATTGATCATTCGAGCGGATGAATTAACGAATTCGCTACTGCTAATTTTGTATACCCTTATGCAGAAACGCACGCGAAATCAATAAGATATACAAAAATGCGACATCACGGTTGTTTGTCGGCTTTTTGTCTACTTTAAGGATCCGCGCACCGGTTCTGAATCACAAAGTGGCCGAAGGACCAACTCAATATGTTCGGAATGTCCAGCAGCAATCGCGCCCAACTGGAGTCTCTGGAAGTCGTTACTGCCAACATCATGATTGCGGATGAGAAGCTCAACATCCGCTACATGAATACGGCAGTAAAGGAACTGCTCAAGGAAGCGGAGAGTGACCTGAAAAAGGAGTTACCCCGTTTCGAATTCTCGAAGCTGATCGGCAGCAATATCGACATCTTCCACAAGAACCCAGGCCATCAGCGCAACATGCTGAGCAGCCTGAAGAACCAGCACAAAGCGACGATCTGGGTCGGCCACAGGGCCTTCGACCTGATCGTGACGCCGCTAAAAACCGGGGCAAAGACCACAGGCTTCGTGGTGGAATGGGCCGATGCCAAGGAAAGGCTCCAGAACCTCGATTACAAGGGACAGCTCCAGGCCATCGGCAGGGCACAGGCGGTGATCGAATTCACCCCCTCTGGCGAGATCGTCGCTGCCAATGAGAACTTCCTGAACGCGACCGGCTACACCCTCACGGAAATCAAGGGCAAGTCGCATCGCATGTTCCTCGCCGAAGGGGCAGATGGTGATCAGGAATTCGCCACGCTCTGGTCGGAGCTTCGTTCGAACCGTGCACGGATCGGCGACATCACGCGCTTCGGCAAAAGCGGTCGTAAGCTTTTTCTCAATGCCTCCTACAATCCGATCACGGATGAGAAGGGGCATGTCATCAAGGTTGTGAAATTCGCAACCGACGTCAGCGATCGCGTTCATGCCGTCAACACGATCGGCGCGGCGCTCGGCAAGATGGCACAAGGCGATGTGAGCTTCACGCTCGACCAACCCTTTGCACGAGATTTCGAAGCGCTCAGAACCAATCTCAACGAGGCGATTACGCAGCTGGCCAGCACGCTCGGCGCTGTTGCCCAGTCCACGGACCAGATTGACAGCGGCAGTCGGGAAATCAGCTCCAGCGCAGAGGACCTGTCGAAGCGGACCGAACAGCAGGCGGCATCGCTGGAAGAGACAGCAGCCGCGCTGGACCAGATTACCGTCAACGTGAACAACGCGTCGAAGCGTGCAGAGGAAGCCCGTCACGCCACCCAGGCGGCCGACACAAGCGCTACCCGCTCCGGTCAAATCGTGGCTGAGGCCGTGGGCGCCATGGCACGGATCGAACAATCCTCGAACCAGATCTCCAACATCATCGGCGTGATCGACGAAATCGCCTTCCAGACCAACCTGCTCGCGCTTAACGCAGGCGTCGAAGCAGCCCGTGCGGGCGAAGCCGGCAAGGGTTTTGCCGTCGTCGCGCAGGAAGTTCGTGAGCTCGCTCAGCGGTCCGCCGGTGCAGCGAAGGAGATCAAGGAGCTGATCCGCAACTCCTCCGAAGAGGTCAAGAACGGCGTCAAGCTTGTCAGCGAGACGGGTGAGGCCCTGAAGACGATCCAGGACAACATCGTTGCGGTCAACGACCACATGCAGGCGATTGCAAGCTCGGCTCGGGAACAGGCGACCGGTCTTTCCGAGGTCAACTCGGCCGTCAACCAGATGGACCAGGTGACCCAGCAGAATGCCGCGATGGTCGAGGAATCTAACGCGGCCAGCGCTACCCTTGCAAACGAAACGCAGCGGCTGCGCCAGTTCATCTCGCGGTTCACGCTGGGCAGGCACTACACCGGACAGAATACCTCCGCTGCGGCACCGCAGGGCCTTGCCCGGGCACCTGCTCCAACCGCACCATCCATGGGATCCAGACCGGCGCTGGGGCGGTCAGCACCAACGCATGGAAACGCGGCCCTGAAACAGGACGAGTGGCAGGAATTCTAAGCCATAACAGTGTCGCGCCCGCCTGCGTGGGCGCGACTTTCTTTCAAGGCCGCGGCATCTTCGCGAAGCCCTTGCCCAGGATCGGACCCGTCGGCTTGCCCGTCGGCGAGCCGCCGAGCGGCTCAAGCGTAATCTCGTAGAGCTGTTCCTCGAGCGGCCCGGGCAGATCGGGCCCGTCGACAGTCGCGGTACGCCAGCCGTCGAGAACGCCGAGCGAAACGGGGCCGGTATCCTTGGAGGGCAAGGTCCAGAGCTGGAGCGATCGATCTGTTGCGACGGATACGTCCGCAAGCGGCGTCACCTTCGCGGTGTCATTGCCGAAATCCTCGATCATGACCACCGGCTCACCTTCCGTATTCATCAGAATGGCGATGACCTGCGGCTCCGATCGGCCGAGGAGCGTGACGGCCAGAGCAGCAACGAGCAACATCGACGCGGCAGCGGCCGAGAGGCCGACACCGCGCCACCAGGCGAGGCGGTTATCGTTGACGGCCGCAGGCATAGACCACCGATGAGGTGCCGGAGGCTTCTGGCCGCCGAGCCGTGCTTCGATCCGGTCCCAAAGATCTGCGGAGACGGTCGCCGTTGGTCCGACCAGGTCGAGTTCCAGAAAGCGGTCGCGTGCTTCGCCGACTGCGCGGGCTAGGTCCCTGTCGGTCTCCATCTCGGCTTCGATAGCCAGACGCTCTTCCTCATCCATCAGACCGAGGACATAGGCGTCTGCGCGTTCTGCAAGGGTGTGCCAAGTGCTCATGCCATGCACTCCCTCAGCGCCACAAGCGACCGGCGTATCCAGGCCTTGGCGGTTCCGAGCGGGAGCTTCAGGCGGCCGGCAATTTCTCCGTGGCTGTAGCCGGAGACATAAGCCATCATCACCGTCTTGCGGCGTAGGCCGTCGAGCCGGCCAAGGCAGGCGCGCAGGCGACTTGCGGTATCCAGCTGATCGAAGAGATCGTGATAGAGGGCATCAGCACCCTCGTCCTGCAGACGCTCAAGGCTGTCCGTTTCTGCAAGGTCCTCGCGACCGCCGTCCCGGAGCGCATTCAGCGAGCGGGAGCGAACGATTGCGAAGATCCAGCCCCGCGCGGAGCCCCTGGAGGCATCGTACTGCCAGGCCTTGTTCCAGATCTGCAAAAAGGCTTCCTGGACGATCTCTTCTGCCAGATCATGACGTCGGAGGATGCGCTGTGCCACAGTCACCATGCGCGCCGCCTCGCTCTGATAGATGACGGCCAATCCCTTGCGATCACCGGCCGCACAGGCTTTCAGTGCCGCACCGAGCGCATCTTGCTCATTCCCCATCCAGCTTCCTTCCAAAGTCTTCTGCCGAAAGTAGCTCGCACGACTGATTTGGCAACCTACTCCGCGCGCGACCGTGGAAGTGGCGCTCCTCGTCATCGTCACGTCCATCGCATTTCTCCTTCGCTCAGAAGACACCCGAAGTGCGTTTCTGGATGCAGCAGAAAAAAATCTTCTGATCGCTGCATCCAAACGGCCTTTGCCACGTGTCGTGAGATCAGGAGGCACCAGACCGGTGTCGCCACCATTGAATTGGGAGAGTTTTCATGACCAGCATCCGTATCCTCAGCCTCGCTGCCGCAACTGCACTCACGGCCTTCGGAGCGCAGGCCGCTCAGGTCGTCGGTCTCGCAGGCGACAAGACCCTCGTCATGTTCGATACCGCCAAGCCCGATGCCGTAAAGTCCATGGACGTTACCGGCGTCGACCGTCTGGTCGGCATCGACTATCGCCCGGGCACCAAGACCATTGTCGGCGTGACCGCAGAGAACGCGATCGTCACCATCGACACGGCAACCGGTGCAGCCACCGAAGTCGCCAAGATGGACAAGCCGCTGACGATCGGTGACGCCCCCGTCATCGTGAACTTCAACCCGGCCGCCGATCGCCTGCGCTACATGACGGGCACGACCAACCACCGCGTCCATCCTGACACGGGTGCCGTGACCGTCGACGGCAGCCTCGCCTTCGAAGAGGGCGACATGCACAAGGGCGAAACCCCGAACATCGTCGCTGCGGCCTACACGAACTCGACGGGCAAGCCGGAAAAGACCGCGATGTACAACATCGACGCGACCATCGGCGCTCTCATCCAGCAGACTAAGCCGAATGACGGCACCCTGAAGGCTATCGGCAAGCTCGGCATCGAAGGCAGCCCGAAGACCTACGCCTTCGACATCGAAGCCGGCGCAGACGGCATGAACACCGCCTGGCTGGTCGCCGACAGCGCGCTCTACACGGTAAACCTGGAAACGGGTGCTGCCACGAAGGCCGGCGACATCAGCGGCGCCCCTGCTGCGATCAAGTCGATTACCGTGATCCCGGCGATGTAAGCCAGAAGGTCACCGCGATCTCGTGTCGGGGCAAGACCCGGCACGAAAACCAGAAGGCCTCCGGGACAATGTCGCGGAGGCCTTTCTTTTGTCAGAGCATTGCCATGTATTTCGGCAGATCCCGCATGCTGGGCACGACGATCAGGGTCTGCACATGCCCGCGTTTGTAGGCGTTCAGGAAGCGGTTATAGTCTTCGAAGACCACGCAGCCGGAGCTGTCGCCACGCCGCCGCAGCAGAAAGGTATGGGTCAGGAAGCCGTCGCGATTGTACATCTTGGCATCACCGACAGGGTTCATGCGGATTGCTTCGACACCGTGGAAGCGGGCTTCGCGCATGCGCAGCTTGTAGACGTTCGGGGGCGTCGGGCCCATGTTCTTGACGTGCACGTATTTCGGATTGTCGCGCATGTTGCCACGGCCGGAATGAGCCCGCAGCTTCTCGCCGTTCGGCATGTGCACGACGGCATCCTCGATGACGTAGACGGCAATGCGGCTACCCGGACCGGGAAGGCTGTTCTTGCGCTTGAAGATGCCCCCTGCCCCGTCATCCGTGGTGATCGGATTGTCCGGCTTGGCGTCGGCCAGCATGTTGAGCAGCGTCTTCTTCTTCGGCTTTTCCGGCGTCGCGGTCACCACGGGTGCTTCCGGTGCCGGCACGCGTTCCACACGCGGCTTTGCCTGCGGCTTGGCACCGGGCACCGGACCGTCATCCGGAAGTGCGCCGTGGTCTTCCTGCGGCTCGGACAGAAGTTCCTCGAAGGGTTCTTCGCGCGGATCAGCGGCGGCCATGGTTTCCGACGCGCTCGGCGTCGCGGCATAGCCGAGCGCGACCGGGCTTGCTGCCGTCATAGCTGGATTGATGGAGGCGGTCATGACCGGATCGACATCATCGACACCGCTGCGGCGTTCGTGGGCAGCTGTTGCAAGGGCTGCATGCTGGCGACCGGCTTCCGCCTTGACCAGAGCGTCACGCAACACGGCGAGCGCCTGCGAGTCCGTGATGCTCTCGACACGGGCGAGCAGCAGGCGGTCCGATTTATCGACCTCGGCAAGGCGCATGGCTTCCGGCAGCATCAGCAGACCGAGATGGTCGGTCGCGGCGATAGCTTCGGCGAAGCGGGTGCGCATTTTCTCGAGGGCCGCCAGTTCGGTCGACTTCGGCTGCATCTTTGATGCTGCCGGCGGCCTGACCAGCGCGATGTCCGGTCTCGGCAGGCTGTGGCCAGCCACGGCAGGCGCTTCAATTGTGGAGGACGAGAGGCCCTTGAAGACGGCGAGGCTCGCGGTACCCCAGAAGAGGCAGGCCAGCCCGATGCCCAAGACCGTCGGCATGCTGGAGCCGCGCGTCTTCTTGCGCGACTTCATCGTTTTTGCGGCGACGCCATTGCCGCCGGTGACCTTACGGGTCGAGGACGCCATGATACTTGAACTCGCTTACCAAGACTCTGGGAACCGGCCGCGTAACAGCAGAAGCCGGCTTTACTGGGACAGGGTTGTGGCAATGCCGTCCTGTCGACTGCCCTAAAGAATGAAGAAGTTTGGTAACCAAGAGGTTTACGCCCGACGCTTTCTGTCACATTCCGAGCGCGGGGCGTGAAATAGTTTCAGACGTGACGGGTTAACCCGCCGTCGACCTTCAGGTTCTGGCCCGTGATATAGGCGGCCCCGTCCGACGCAAGGAAGGCGATTGTGGCGGCGATTTCCTCGCTGGTGCCATAGCGTTTCATCGGTACGCCATCACGCCGCTCGTCGGTCGCCGGCAGGCTGTCGATCCAGCCGGGCAGAACATTGTTCATCCGGATGTTCTCGGCTGCATAGGTGTCGGCGAAGATCTTGGTGAAGGATGCGAGGCCGGCGCGGAAGACGGCCGAGGTGGGAAACATCGAGGAAGGCTCGAAGGCCCAGGCCGTGGAGATATTGATGATGACGCCGGATTTCTGCTTCTGCATGATCGGCGTGACAAGGCGCGTCGGACGGATGACATTGAGCAGGTAGACATCCATGCCCTTCACCCACTGCTCGTCCGTGATCTCGAGGATCGGCGCACGGGGCCCGTGGCCAGCGCTGTTCACCAGGACGTCGATGCGACCATAGCGCTCCATGGTGCCATCAACGAGCCGGGCCAGATCCTCCGGTGACTGGTTCGAGCCGGTGACACCATAGCCATCGAGCTCGGCGGCGATCGCTTCGCCCTTGCCGGAAGAGGAGAGAATGGCAACCTTGAAGCCCTCTGCGGCAAGACGCCTTGCTGCGGCGGCTCCCATGCCGCTTCCCCCTGCCGTAACGATGGCGACCTTCTGACTGGACATTCTCATTTTCTCCCGTTGGTGTTCGGGCAGGATCGAAGGTCGGACCCTTGATGTCCAGTCAGAAATGCTGAAGGCCGGTGCAGCTTCCGCAACACCGGCCTTCCAAAATGGACATATCCGAGCTTACCAGCTGCGGACGTCGAGCACGCGGTCCTTATGGGCCGGGTGGGTGGAGAAGATGAAGATGCGGTCGAGCTCCTTCTGCGTCAGCAGGCGCAGGAAACGGATCTCGGCGGTGTTGTTGGCGAAGGTCTTCATCAGCACGGCGCCGACCTTGTTGATGCGGGCATCCGGGATGTCGAGATAGAACTGTTTGGGGAGGTTAACCTGAGTGACCAGGCCGATCACCGCGCCACTCAACGAAATGCGCAACACGTCGCAGCGGCGCGCCGCCATGTGCGTCATGCCGTTTTCGGTGTATTCGAGGCGTCCGGCATTCATCGTATCCTCCATGCGATACCGGTTCTCCCGGTCGTACATGAAGGATTCCTCCTTCTTCAGGAAATGAGATCCGCCACTTGCCGTTCTCATCGGTTCTGCCCTCGTCTTTTCAGTTGTTATGGGCAAAACGCTAACAGTGACAACTTAACAGTCGGTATTGGAACGAGGGCCATTCCTGGCCGCGAAAAAGCCCTGTTATCGGTAAGGATAACAGGGCTTTAAGCCGATTAATCAAAATCTCATCAACGGCGGTAGGTCTGCCCTGCCGCATCGAAGAGGTGCAGCTTGGTCTTGTCTGCGGAGAAGCGCAGCTTCTGCCCCTTCTTGACGTCGACGATACCGGGAAGCTTGACCACAACAGGTTCTTCTTCGACCGGGCCGTTGACGTAGAGCAGGGTCACTTCGCCGAGCGCTTCAACGATTTCGACATCGCCTTCGAAGAGGAAATCGTCGCCGGTGGCAATCGCGAGGTCTTCCGGACGCACGCCGAAGCTCGCGGCCTTGCCCTGCTCGGAGCCTGCCGTCGAGACGTCGACCGTGACCTCGGAGCCATCCTTCAGCTTGATGCGTGTCGCGTCACCAGTGGCCAGCACGGTGACCGGCATGATGTTCATGGCCGGTGAACCGATGAATCGGGCGACGAAGAGGTTGGCCGGGCGTTCGTAAAGTTCGAGCGGCGGGCCGACCTGCTCGATGCGACCGGCCGACAGCACGACGATGCGGTCCGCCAGCGTCATCGCCTCCACCTGGTCGTGCGTGACGTAGATCATCGTCGTGTCGGCCATCTGCTCATTGAGCTTGGCGATCTCGATGCGGGTCGCAACACGAAGTGCCGCATCGAGGTTCGACAGGGGTTCGTCGAACAGGAAGACCTTCGGATCACGGCAGATGGCGCGCCCGATGGCCACGCGCTGCCGCTGGCCGCCGGAGAGCGCCTTCGGCAGGCGGTCGAGATAGGGACCGAGCTGCAGGATGTTGGCCGCCGAGCGGACCCGGCGGTCGATCTCTTCCTTGCTTTCGCCGGCGATACGCATGCCGAAAGCCATGTTGTCGTAGACCGTCATGTGCGGATAGAGCGCATAGGACTGGAACACCATGGCAATGCCGCGCTTGGACGGCGGCACATCGTTCACGAGCTGGCCGTCGATATACATCTCGCCGCTGGTGATGTCCTCAAGGCCGGCGATCATGCGCAGCAGCGTGGACTTGCCGCAGCCCGAGGGGCCGACGAAGACCACGAACTCGCCTTCCTTGATCTCCAGATCGATGCCGTGCAGCACCTTGACCTGACCGTATGCCTTGCGGATGTCCTTGAGAACCAGACCCGTCATGCTTTCCTCCCCTGTCAGGCGTGACGCGCGAAATAGGCGCCCCAAGCCGGCAACTCTACCTTGTTATCGTTGACTGCACTCTCAAAACCGTGGCCGTCGAGTTCGATCCAGTCCCCCGTCGCCAAGGCAATCGAGGCGGGCTCGGCGGTCATGTTGAAGACGCAGAGCAGCTTCTCGTTGCCGAAAGCGCGGGTGTAGACCAGCTGGTCGTCGCCGGCATCGTGGAACGTGATGTCACCCTTGGCGAAGGCCGGGTACTGGCGGCGGAAGGCGAGGAAGCGACGATAGTGCTCGAGCACCGATTCCTGCTTGCCGACCTGGGTATTCACGGACCGCAGCACATGCTCGACCGGGATCGGCAGCCAGGTCTTCTGCGCCGTCGAGAAGCCGGCCTGGACAGCGTGATCGTCCCAGACCATGGGTGTGCGGCAGCCGTCGCGGCCTTTGAACTCAGGCCAGAACTGGATGCCGTAAGGGTCCTGCAGGTCTTCGAAGGCGATGTCGGCTTCGGTGAGGCCGAGCTCTTCGCCCTGATAGATGCAGACCGAGCCGCGCTGGGTGAGCAGCAGGGCTGAGGTCATCTTGGCATAGGCATCTCGGTCAAGAACGGTCGCGCCCCAGCGCGACACGTGGCGGACGACGTCATGGTTCGAGAAGGCCCAGCAGGCCCAGCCTTCGGGTGCTGCGGCAGCAAAAGCATTCTGGGTGTTCTGCACGATGGCCGGGGTCAGCGGCTCGGGTGCCAGGAATTCGAACGCATAGCACATCTGCATCTTGTCGTTGCCGGAGGTATATTCGCCGACGATCTCAAGACCACGCTGGCTGTCGCCGACTTCGCCGACGGCGGCAATTGCCGGATACTCGTCAAGCAGCGCACGAAAGCGCTTGAGGAAGGCGATGTTTTCCGGACGGTTCTTGTCGTAGATGTGTTCCTGGAAGTTGTATGGGTTGACCGCCGGTGCGGTCGACGCGTTACGGCGCTCGGGCGCCAGCGGCGGGTTGTCCCGCAGTTCCTTGTCGTGGAAATAGAAATTGATGGTGTCGAGGCGGAAGCCGTCGACGCCACGATCCAGCCAGAAGCGGGTCGCTGCAAGCAAGGCGTCCTGGACCTCGGGATTGTGCAGGTTCATGTCCGGCTGCGAGGTCAGGAAGTTATGCAGGTAATACTGCATGCGGGTCGGAGCCCACTGCCAGGCCGAACCGCCGAAGATCGACAGCCAGTTGTTCGGCGGCGTGCCGTCCGGCTTCGAATCTGCCCAGACATACCAGTCGGCCTTGGGATTGACGCGGCTCGAACGGCTTTCGACGAACCAGGGATGCTGGTCCGACGAGTGGGACATGACGAGATCGATCATCACGCGGATGCCGAGGCGGTGGGCTTCGGCGATCAGGCCGTCGAAATCGGCGAGCGAGCCGAACATCGGATCGACGTCGACATAGTTCGAGACGTCGTAGCCGAAGTCCTTCATCGGCGAAGTGAAGAAAGGCGAGATCCAGATCGCATCGGCGCCGAGGTCTGCGATATGCGCCAGACGGGCGGTAATGCCCTTCAGGTCACCGATGCCATCGCCGTTGGAATCCTGGTAGGAGCGTGGGTAGATCTGGTAGATCACCGCACCGCGCCACCAATACTTGTCGGCGACCAGCGTCGATTGCGTCGTGGAACTCATTCTTTATCCTCATGCATGTCAGTGTGTTTAAAGGCTCCGCTCAACCACCCTTGACCGAGCCCGCCAGCAGACCTCGGACGAGGTAGCGCTGGAGACCGAAGAAGACGAGGAGCGGAACGATGATGGTGATGAAGGCGGATGCCGTCAGGATTTCCCAGTTGCCACCGCGCGAGCCGAGCAGGTTGACCAGACGACCGGTCAGGACGAGTTCGTCGTTGCCCGTCCCAAGGAACACCATCGCCACGAGCAGGTCGTTCCAGGTCCAGAGGAACTGGAAGATCGCGAAGGAGGCAAGCGCCGGATAGGAGAGCGGCAGCACGATCTTGATGAAAATCTCGAAATCGGAAGCGCCGTCGACGCGTGCCGATTCCATGATCTCGCGTGGCAGGCCCGCGATGTAGTTGCGCAAGAGGTAGATGGCGAGCGGCAGACCGAAGCCCATATGGGCAAGCCAGATGCCGACATAGCCCTTGGCCGGGACGCCGAAGAAGGCGCCGACGTCGTTGTACATCTTCAGAAGCGGGATCAGCGACATCTGCAGCGGCACCACGAGCAGGCCGACGATGACGGCGATCAGGATCGAGCGGCCCGGGAACTTCATCCAGGCCAGCGCATAGGCCGCAAAGGCCGCAACGAGGATCGGGATGATCGTGGAGGGGATCGCAACGGTCAGCGAGTTGATGAAGGACTGGCCGATGCCTTCTGCCGTCAGAACCATCTGATAGTTCTCAAGCGTGAAGCGCGGCGGCGTCTCGGCCGTGAAGAAGATGCGCTGGCCGCGCGATCCCTCAAAGGCTGTTGGCGATTCCAGACGAAAGTCACCATTTTCCTGGACGGTCAGTTTCTGCCCGTCACGGATGTCGGCGGTCGCGCCAGCCTCGAATGCGGAGGGATCCTGGCTGGTCGCACCGAAGGCGGAGACGGCACCCGGTCCGCCTTCGAAGACGTTCCCCTTGATGACGTAGACGCCGTTTTCCTGCGCCTGCGCTTCAGGCCCTGGGGCACGGTAGATCTCGTTGCGGGTGGAGGACGACAGGGCCGTCCACCAGCCGGAGGCGACGATCTGGTCCTTGTCACGCAGGGACGAGATCAGAAGACCGGCCGTCGGCAGTGTCCAGGCAGCAACCAGAAAGAGGACGGTCAGGTTGACGACGATCGTCAGCGGCGAAAGCTTGCGCGTCATGTCAGCGTCCTTCCATTTCCCGGCGGGCATTGCGGATGTTCCAGATCATGATCGGGATGACCATGACCATGATGACGACGGCAATCGCCGCGCCACGGCCGAAGTCGCCGCCGCCACGGAACATCCAGTCGAACATCAGGTTCGCGAGAACCTGGCTCTGCCATTGGCCGTTGGTCATCGCCAGAACGATATCGAAGACCTTGAGGACGAGGATGGTGATAGTGGTCCAGACGACCGCAATGGTGTTCCAGATCTGCGGCACCTTGATCTTGATGAAGATCTGCCACGGATTTGCGCCATCGATAACGGCCGCTTCGATGGTCTCTTCCGGAATGCCTCGCAGGGCCGCCGACAGGAGAACCATGGCGAAACCGGTCTGGATCCAAATGAGGATGACCATCAAGAAGAAGTTGTTCCAGAAGGGCATCGCGATCCAGATCTGCGGATCACCGCCGAAATAGACCACGAGGGCGTTCAGGATGCCGATCTGGTCGGAGCCTGCGTCGCGGTAGTCGTAGACGAATTTCCAGATGACCGATGCGCCGACAAAGGAGATCGCCATCGGCATGAAGATCAGCGATTTGGCGATATTGCCCCACCAGATGCGGTCGGTGAGTGCTGCGATGATCAGGCCGAAGAATGTGGAGGCCGCAGGCACCACAATCAGCCAGAGGATGTTGTTGAAGATCGACTGGCGGAACTCCGCGTCGTTGACCATCCAGCGATAATTCGCGAGGCCGACGTAGTTTTCGCCGCCACGGTCCATCACCGAGTACAGGACCGAGGAAAAGAGCGGATAGATCAGGTAGATCGTCAGCGACACCAGAGCGGGGCCGAGAAATAGCCAGGGGCGGATCAGGGATGCGCGCCTCAGGTTCTTCGAGGCCTTTTCGGTATCCGCGATGCGGGACGGAAAGATCACGTCCAGCAGCAGGTTCGAGCCGAAAAAGTATCCGATCGCCGCCGCGACGCCGACGATGATCGTCAGCAAGGCAAAGAGTAACTGCTCCATAGACGTCCCCTCCCTGTCGATTGCTCCGGATCACCAGTCAGCGCCGGATGCATTATTCTTCTTGATCGACGTCCGGGCCGCATCCTTTGCGGTTGCGGCCCGGCATGCATTGCGGGAAAGGCTTACTTCAAGCCGTCCCAAGCCTTCTGGATGTCGCCGGCGACGTCAGCCGCAGCCTTGCCACCGGAATAGTCAACCATACCCGTCCAGAATGCGCCAGCGCCGATCTTGCCCGGCATCAGGTCGGAGCCGTCGAAGCGGAAGGTGGTCGCGCTCGTCAGGATCTCGCCCTGCTTGCGCAGCGCGTCATTGCCATAGGTCTCTGCCTTGGCGGCCTTGAACGGCGTCAGGAAGCCCGACTGCGCCATCCAGACTTCATGGGCGATCGGGGTCTTCAGCCACTCGATGAAGGCGCGGGCTGGAGCCGTGTCCTTGGTGATCGAGACCAGCGTGCCTGCGCCCAGAACCGGGGTGCCGAGATCCTTGCCGGCATAGGCCGGGAAGTAGAAGAAGTCAGCGTCGACGCCGAGTTCAGTGCCTTCCGGGAAGAAGGACGGGATGAACGATGCCTGGCGGTGCATGAAGCACTTCGGCGGCGAGGAGAAGAGACCCTTCGGGCTGTCACGGAAGTCGGTCGAGGCCACAGCCTTGGAGCCGCCGTCGACGAACTTGTCGTTGCGGGCGAACCAGCCGAATTCTTCGATCGCGCCGACGACGGCCGGA
>JAIXSF010000295.1 GCA_027484835.1 Rhizobiaceae bacterium
GACATTGTTGTGATCCCCTCTTCTTGGTCGCAACCGGTCGGTTAATGAGTGTTAACCGTTGCTGAAGGGGACTATCCGATGCCGCAGTGCAAAACCGTATACGTCGTTTGACGTAGGTCAGGGGGTAAAAGAGGGAAGCAGGGCTACCCGTCGGATCACACGGCATCAAATCTCGGACTTGTGTGGAGGAAAAGACCGCCGATATAAATGGGCAACTTTGAAAGGAATGCCATGGATCTCCCACCGCGCCGCACCGCTCTCAAGCTCGAGACCGCCGACGCCCACGCCGCACTGGATGCCATGGTCGGCAGCTTCCAGACCCTCGACGACTACAAGCGCTATCTGGCCGGCATTGCCGCGTTTCGGCTCCCGGTGGAGGCCTGGCTGTCGCAGACGAGCCTGCCGGCTGACCTCGACGGCTACCAACCGCACATGGTCCAGTCCGAGCTCGAGGCCGATCTTGCCGACCTCAACGCGGTGGAACCGAAGGACCAACCAGCCTTCCAGCCGCCGGAAGGCGACGGCGTAGTCGGCCTGCTCTATGTGCTGGAAGGCTCATCGCTTGGGGCGCGTCTGCTGGCAAAACGGGCTGAGGCGCTGGGACTATCCGCGGAATACGGTGCACGACATCTTTTTTCCCAGGCACGGAACTTTTCCAGTTGGCGTGCATTTTCGGAGCGTATGGAGAACGTGCGTGGATACGACGACCGAGCCGCAGCGAGGTGGGCAAACACCGCTTTCGACTATGCCCGTAGTGCCTTCGAAAGCGCCCTGAATGCAAAATATACCATCGGTAGACCTGACCAATTGTGATCGGGAACCCATCCACATACCCGGATCCATCCAGCCCCATGGATGTCTCCTGGCATGTGACCCCACCATAACCTCGGTCCGCCGCTATTCGGCCAATGCAGCTGAAATGCTGGGCGCAGACGGGCCGATGGAGGGCATCTCCATCGCCGCGCTGCTCGGCGACGAGGTCATCCATGACATCCGAAATGCCGTGGCTGCCGCTCCTGACGCCAGCAGACCGGCAGTCATCGCCCATCTCAGGCTGCCGACCGGCCAGCACTTCGATGTCGCCGTGCATCGTCAGCAGCAGGGCGCCATCCTGGAGTTTGAACCCTCGTTCCGCCGCACCCAGCCTCTGCAGCTGGCGCGCGAGATGATCGGCAGGGTCAAGGACATCGATGACATCGATCTCCTGATCAACTCTTCGGCAAAGCTCGTGCGCACCATCCTTGGCTATGATCGCGTGATGATCTACCGCTTCGAGGAAGACGGATCGGGCAAGGTGTCGAGCGAAGCCAAGCGCCACGACCTTGAAAGTTTCCTCGGCCAGTACTTTCCAGCCACAGACATTCCAGCCCAGGCACGCATTCTCTACATGCAGAATCCGATCCGGGTCATCTCGGATGCCCGGGGGCTCCGCGTCGACCTCCTGCCCGCGGCAGAAGAACGTCGTTCACCCCTCGATCTCTCCTTCGCGCATCTGCGCAGCGTCTCGCCGATCCACTGTGAATACCTGCGCAACATGGGCGTATCCGCGTCCATGTCGATTTCGATCATCGTGGACGACAAGCTCTGGGGACTGATCGCCTGCCACCACTACGCGCCGAAAACCCTGACCATGTCAGAGCGCATTGCAGCCGAAATGTTCGGCGAATTCTTCTCGTTGCATCTCCTCGCCTTGAAGCAGAAGCGCAAGCTCGACATCTCGAACGAGGCACGGCGCTCGCTTGATCGCTTCCTCCAGGCAGCCTCTCACCGCGCCGACCTCGATGACATCCTAACTGCCGCCCTGCCCGAGTTTCAGGCCCTGTTCGGCTGTGATGGCGTTGGCCTCTGGATGAACGGTCGCTGGACATCGATCGGCAGCGCGCCGCCCGAGGGTGCGCAACAGGATCTCGTGCGCTTCGTGGCCGAAGTCGCCGGCGGGCGCATCTGGTCGACAAAGGCCCTGTCGACCGACCACCCGCCTGCGGAGGACTACTTCGAAGCCGTATCCGGCCTGATGGCGGTTCCGCTTTCCCAGATCCCGCGGGACTACATCTTCTTCTTCCGGAAGGAACGGCTCCAGACCCTGAACTGGGCCGGAAATCCGGAAAAATCCTACAAAACCGGCCCGCTCGGCGACCGTCTCACTCCACGAAAGAGCTTCGCGATCTGGAAAGAAACGGTGCAGCGTCAGGCATCGCCCTGGCGCGAATCCGACTTCGAGATCGCGGAAGCCATCCGCTCGGCAACGGTCGAAATCGTGCTGCGTCACAACGAGCTGATGGAAGACGAGCGCAACAAGTCGGACATCCGTCAGCGCATGCTGAACGAGGAACTGAACCACCGGGTGAAAAACATCCTCGCGGTCATCAAATCGCTCGTCGCCGCTCCCACCCAGGAAGAGCTGCCGATCCAGGACTATATCGGTTCTCTCCGCGGCCGCATTCATGCGCTCTCGGATGCCCATGACCAGCTCCCGCGGGGCGGCGGTGGCGGCACGTTGAATGATCTGCTCGAGGCCGAGCTCCTGCCCTATCGCGCCGGGCGGACCACGATCGAGATCAAGGGTCCGCCGGTCACGCTCGATGCCCGTGCCCATGCAGTCGCCGCCCTCGTCATTCACGAGATGTGCACGAATGCCGCCAAATACGGCGCGCTGTCGCGTGACGGCGGCACCTTGACGGTGTCGTGGGAAGAGGCCGACGACGGTGACTGTCGGCTGCACTGGCGTGAGACCGGAGGCCCCACCATCGGACCGATTGGTCGCAAGGGCTTCGGTTCCGCCCTTATCGAGCGCAGCATACCCTACGACCTCGGCGGCACGAGCCGGCTCGACTATCGGGCCGAGGGCCTCGATGCCGAATTCCGTCTGCCGGGCCGGTTCCTCACCTGGGAAACGGAGCCTGCCCAGCAGACCGCAAGCGCCGCTTCCGGTGCTCAAACCGAGGAAAAAGCCGTCGACGTTGCCGGCATCGCAGTGCTGCTCGTCGAGGATCAAGTGCTCATCGCCATGGATGCCGAAATGATGCTGGCCGATTCCGGCATCGAAAACGTCGTGACGGCAAGTTCGAGCACGGATGCGCTCAACCGCCTGAAGACCTTCAACCCGGCGATTGCCATTCTCGACATCAACCTCGGCAGCGACACATCGGTCCCGGTCGCCCAGGAACTCCTGCGCCGAGGCATCCCTTTCGTGTTTGCAACCGGTTATGACGATCGCTCATCTGTCCCTGATGAGCTCCTCTCGGTTCCCGTGGTTCGAAAGCCCTATGATGGCAATGCCCTGATCAAGGCCCTTTCCGACCGCCTCACCGCAAGCTCCAAGGCATAGAGCACAAAAGCTGGGCAAACCCTTGGATTTCGAGGGTTGCCCACTTTCTACATAGCGATATGTTCTCTTTATGTTCCGGAGAGAGAACCCCTATGGACGCGTTAGAAACCTTCATCGTCACCGCCAAGGCGGTCAGCTATATCGGCGGAGCCTCCCATTCGGCTCAGCCGAGCCGCCCTGCGTCGCATGACATACGCTTCGAAAGCGGCGCCTTCTCCTATCTCGACAGCTATTTCGGCGGCACGGACTTTCTTGGCCAGGAGGTCGTGTGGGAAAACGCGACCCCGGTCTGGGCGATGAATTACTATGGCCGCATCCGCGATCCGCAGCGATTCGATGGCGAACGGGCAGGCACTGTCATCAAGCAGGCCCTGAGTGCGCTTTACCAGGAAAAGCGCTTCCTCGGCGGCTTTGCCTATCAGCACGCGCTCGGCGAATACATCGACCAGTCGGTCGGCGATTACACGAGCTTTCTGGGCGTTGAGCGCATTCTCGTCGATGACCGGATCGTCTACCAACTCGACTATCAGGGTGGCCTGATCAAGCCCTGACGGCCCTTGCTATTCTGGACAATCCCATGAAAATGCCTAAAGGAAAGCCATCTCAAGAGAGGCGCTAGATTTTAGGCATGCCGGCACGCCAACGCATCATCCCTGTTCGCCGCGAATACAATCGCTGGGTCGCAAACCAGACGCTGGAAGACTATGCGCTGCGCTTCACGGCGAAGAGTGCCCGCAAGTTTTCGTCCAGCCGCATCTCGCAGACCGCGATCGGAGCGATCTCTTTCCTGGCGCTGGAGGCCATCGGCGGCACGATCACCATTGCCTACGGGACCACCAACGCATTCTTCGCCATCGTCGTCGCCGCGATCCTGATGTTGCTCGTCGGAATTCCGATCAGCCGCTACGCCATCCGCCATGGGGTCGACATCGACTTGCTCACCCGCGGCGCCGGCTTCGGCTATATCGGCTCGACCATCACCTCGCTGATCTACGCGGCTTTCACCTTCATGCTGTTTGCCATCGAGGCCTCGATCATGACGAAGGCGCTCGAGCTCGCCTTCGGCATTCCGCTCTGGCTCGGCTACATCATCTCCGCCGTTGCCGTGCTGCCGCTGGTGACCTACGGCATTCGGATGATCTCGAAATTCCAGCTGCTTACCCAGCCGTTCTGGATCGTCCTCAACATTCTGCCCTTCGTCTTCATCGCCTTCCTCGACTGGGAGAAGATCGACCTTTGGCTCGCCTTTGCCGGCGTCGGACACTCGAACGCCCATCTCGGCGAATCCGCACCCTTCAACCTCCTGGAATTCGGAGCCGCCTCGGCAGTAATTCTCGCCCTGATGCCGCAGATCGGAGAACAGGTCGACTTCCTGCGCTTTCTGCCTCCGGAGGGGGCACGCAAGCTGCATCATCGCATCGCGATCTTCCTCGCCGGCTCCGGCTGGGTCGTGCTCGGCGTTCCGAAACTGCTCGCCGGCTCCTTCCTCGCCGTGCTCACCCTCTCGACCGGCGTGCCAATCAGCGAGGCGGCCGATCCCGCCCACATGTATGTGGCGGCCTTCGGTTACATGCTGCCGAACGACACCGCAGCCCTGCTGCTGATGGCAGGCTTCGTCGTCATCTCGCAGCTGAAGATCAACGTGATGAACGCCTATGCCGGGTCGCTTGCCTGGTCGAACTTCTTCTCGCGCCTGACCCACAGCCACCCGGGTCGCGTGGTGTGGCTGGTCTTCAACGTGGCGATTGCCCTGCTTCTGATGGAGCTCGGCATTTACGGGCTGCTCGAGGAAACTCTCGGCATTTTCTCGATCATCGCCATGAGCTGGCTCTGCGCCATCTCGGCCGACCTCTTCATCAACAAGAAGCTCGGCCTGTCGCCACCCGGCATCGAGTTCAAGCGCGCCCATCTCTACGACATCAATCCGGTCGGCTGTGGCACCATGCTGCTTTCTGCAGCACTCGCCCTCGCCGCGCATTTCGGAGCATTCGGCTGGACCGTGGCCTCGCTCGCCACCTATGTGACGCTGGTCGCCTTCCTGATCTCGCCACTGATTGCCTGGTGGACGGACGGAAAGTTCTACCTGGCTCGCAAACCGCGCCACAGCTGGAAGAACCAGACCGGCATCACCTGCTCGATCTGCGAACATCCGTTCGAGCCGGAAGACATGGCCTGGTGCCCCGCCTATGCAGCCCCTATCTGCTCGCTCTGCTGCACGCTGGACAGCCGTTGCCACGACATGTGCAAGCCGCATGCGAAGATCAACGCCCAGGCAGCGACTGTCGCCCGCACCTTCCTGCCGGCTGCAATGCTGGAAACATTCTCGACCCGCCTCGGTCGCTATGCCCTCACGGCCATGGTCTCGATCTCCGTCATCGGCGGGATTCTGGCCCTGATTGCCCACCAGGTGAATGCCGCAACACCCGACATGACCGACGTCGTCAACCGCACGGTGACCGTCGTCTTCTTCATCTTTGCCATCATCGCCGGCATCGTCTCCTGGTTCTATGTACTTGCCCATGACAGCCGGGTCGTGGCGGAAGAGGAATCCTCCCGCCAGAATACCTTGTTGCTCAAGGAAATCGCCGCCCACCGCAAGACGGACGCGGCTTTGCAGAACGCCAAGGAAACCGCCGAGGCCGCCAACAGGGCAAAGAGCCGCTACGTCGTGGGGCTGTCCCACGAACTAAGAACACCGCTCAATGCTGTGCTCGGCTACGCCCAGATCCTCGAGCGTGACGAGACGATCCCGGTCCCGCGCCAGTCGGCGATCAAGGTCATCCGCCGCTCGGCCGACCATCTGTCGGGCCTGATCGACGGCTTGCTGGATATCTCCAAGATCGAGGCCGGGCGCCTGCAGGTCTTCTCCAACGAGGTCAACATTCAGGACTTCCTCGACCAGCTGATCGATATGTTTGCGCCCCAGGCGGCGGCCAAGGGCATTCTGTTCGAGCACCAACGCTCCCGCAATCTGCCCCGCTATGTACGGACCGACGAACGCAGACTGCGCCAGATCCTCGTCAACCTGATCTCCAATGCCATCAAGTTCACCGATGAAGGCACCATCCGCTTCACCGTCGACTATCGCAGCCAGGTCGCGACCTTCACCGTCAGCGACACCGGTCGCGGCATTTCCGAAAAGGACCTGAAGCGGATCTACGAGCCCTTCCAGCGGGGCGAGGCAGACAACATCCGCCCCCAGCCAGGCCTCGGTCTCGGCCTCACCATCACAAAGCTTTTGACCAACACGCTGGGCGGCGAGATCGCGGTCACCAGCGAGCGCGATCGCGGCTCCACCTTCAAGGTCCGCCTGATGCTCTCGGCCATCGATCGACCGAACACGGCACCCGCCCCGGAACGCAAGATCGTCTCTTATACCGGCCCGCGCCGGACGATCGTCGTCGTTGACGACAACGAGGACCATCGCGAACTGATGCGCGAGGTTCTGGCCCCGCTCGACTTCGTCGTCTTGACGGCGGCGGGCGGACCGGAATGCCTGACGCTGATCGAGGGTGTGAAGGCGGACCTCTTCCTGGTCGACATCTCGATGCCCGGCATGAATGGCTGGCAACTGGTCGAGAAGTTGCGCGATGCCGGCCAGAAGGCGCCGATCCTGATGCTCTCGGCCAATGTGGGCGATGCCCCCGCCCCCGGCGGCGAGGGACACGACGATGCCATCGCCAAGCCCGTCGACATCACCCGGCTGCGCGACAAACTCGCCCGCTTCCTCGGCCTCGACTGGATCTATGCCGACGATCCACGTCTGCTCCAGCCGGCAGCCCCACCTGAAAAACCGGTATCGCCGGGCCCCGGCCACCTGGAGGAATTGATCAGTCTCTGCGATATCGGCTATGTGCGCGGGATAGAAGCGAAGCTTGCCGATCTCTTGGGATCCGGCAACAACGCAGCCTTCGTCGACGCAGCCCGTGCCTATGTCCAGGCCTTCGACTTCGCAGGTCTGCGCGCTTTCCTCGTTTCCTTTGAACCCGGCAGGGAGCCGATCCATGGCTGAGCCGAACCGCCGCGATATCGTGCTACTGGTGGACGACAGTCCAGATGCCCTCGGTTTCCTGACGGAAGCGCTGGAGGCATCGGGCTATTCCGTCCTGATCGCCACGTCCGGCCACGGAGCCTTGTCGATCGTTGCCCGCATCAGCCCCGACATCATCCTGCTCGACGCCGTCATGCCCGGGATGGACGGCTTCGAGACCTGCCGCACCTTGAAGGCAGACCCGGCCGTCGCCCAGGTGCCGGTGATCTTCATGACCGGACTGACGGAAACGGAGCATGTCGTGAAGGCCTTGGAATCGGGCGGTGTCGATTATCTGACCAAGCCCATCAACATCGACGAACTGCGCGCCCGGATCCGCGTCCATCTCTCCAACGCCCGCTCCGCCCAGAGCGCCCGCGTGGCCCTGGATGCCGCGGGCCGACACCTCCTCGCCATCCGGGGTGACGGTCAGGTCCACTGGACGACACCCCAGGCAAGCCGGCTGATCGAGACGGCCTCAGGCCATGCCGACGGCATCGGCGATGTGGCAAAGGCAGCCGCCGCATGGCTCGCGGCGCGCCGCGCGAGCCCCGTACCACAGTCGGATTCGAGCTTCGCCTTTCCTGGCGCAACCGGGCTCCCCCTGACGCTTTCCCTGCTCGGCACGATCGGCGCGGACGAATATCTTTTCCGCCTGACTTCGGCCAACCGCCAGAGCGAGGACGAAATGCTGCGCGAGCGCTTTGGCCTCACCCATCGCGAGAGCGAGGTGCTGCTGTGGATTGCCAAGGGCAAGGCCAACCGCGATATCGGCGAGATCCTCGGACTTTCCGCCCGAACCGTGAACAAGCATCTCGAGCAGATCTACTCCAAGCTCGGTGTCGAAAACCGGGCATCGGCCGCGGTCAAGGCCGCGAATGTGCTGCGCGAGACGTAAGGCCACAGCAGCATCTCAGGAAAGAAAGACCTGACCGTTCAGCCAGATCAACTCTGAGGTCACGGACGTCATCCGACGCCGTTCGTTCCGTTCGCCCACATAGAACCTGGGGCTCCCCTTCCCT
Organism: Rhizobiaceae bacterium; assembly: GCA_027484835.1. Lineage (GTDB taxonomy): Bacteria > Pseudomonadota > Alphaproteobacteria > Rhizobiales > Rhizobiaceae > Allorhizobium. Next base: position 8,381 of record JAIXSF010000295.1, read on the forward strand.
ATTGCAGTCCTCCAGACGCAGAAAGCCCGGCGCGAAGCCGGGCTTTCCGTCGGTCCGATGAAGGATCGAATTAGTTCTGGAAGTACGAGTACTTGCCGTCCTCACCCTTCTTCCAGGTGTACATGACGTAGTCCGGACGGGTGATGTCACCCTTGGCGTCGAAGCCGAGTTCGCCGATAACCGTCGTGTACGGGCCCTTTTCCTTCAGAGCCGTGGCAACGGTTTCCGGATCGTTGGAAGCGGCAGCCTTGGCAGCTTCTGCGATGACCTGCAGGGCAGCGTAGGAGTACAGCGTGTAGGCTTCCGGTTCGAAGCCGGCGTCGCGGAACTTCTTGACGGCGTCAGCAGCGTTCGGGTTCTGGCGCGGATCCGGCGGGAAGGTCATCAGGGTGCCGTTGACTGCGTCACCAGCGATCGAAGCAAGTTCGTTCGAGGTGATGCCGTCGCCCGACATCATGGTTGCGGTCAGGCCCTGGGTTGCCATCTGGCGCAGGATGAGACCGGCTTCGGTGTGCAGACCGCCGAAGTAGACGACGGAAACGCCGGCTTCCTTCATCTTGGCGATCAGGGCCGAGTAGTCCTTTTCACCGGGGGTGATGCCTTCGTAGATCACTTCGGTAACGCCGAGCTCGTTCATCGCCTTCTTGGTTTCGTCAGCGAGACCCTGGCCGTAAGGCGTCTTGTCGTGAACGACAGCAACCTTGGCGTCCTTGAAGTTGTCGGCGATGTACTTGCCGGCAACTGCGCCCTGCTGGTCGTCACGGCCGCAGGTACGGAAGGTGTTCCACAGGCCGCGCTCGGTGAAGTTCGGGTTGGTGGAAGCAGGCGTGATCTGCAGGATGCCGTTTTCAGCGTAGACTTCAGACGCCGGGATCGAAACGCCGGAGTTGAAGTGACCGACGACGAACTTGACGCCGTCAGCAACGAACTTGTTGGCGACCGAAACGCCCTGCTTGGCGTCCGAAACGTCATCGCCGAGCACGATCTTGATCGGCTCGCCGTTGATGCCGCCAGCTGCGTTAATGTCGGCAGCAGCCTGCTCGGCACCCTTCTGGAGCTGCGCACCGAAGGCAGCGTTCGGGCCGGTCAGCGGGCCGGCGACGCCGACCAGGATTTCGGCATAGGCGTTGCCGCTGAAGGCGACCATGGCCGACAGCGCAACAGCCGAAAGGAGGGACTTCTTCATATTTTGACTCCCAAGTTTTTTATGCGGGTTAGGATAAAACCCTGCGCAATACCCGCTGTAACTGCGCCGGAAAACTGTTCCACTCTTTGTATCTGGCCGAGGCCTTATGTATTGGCA
>JAIXSF010000350.1 GCA_027484835.1 Rhizobiaceae bacterium
CCAGCACCCACCAGGCCAGCAAGCCCGAGGATTTCGCCGCCTCGAACCTCGAGATCGACGGTAAACCCGTCGCATCGGGATCTGTCCCGGCCGCGATCGCCGCCGGCATCTGTCTGGTGCCGGAGGATCGCAAGGGGGAGGGGCTGTTCCTCGACTTCTCGCTTTCCGAGAACGTCGTCATGCCGAACCTCGCTGCAATCGCCACTGCTGGTTTTGTCAACCGCAGGGCTGAAATGAAAATCGCCGATCAATCCCGTAGCCGGCTGTCGATCCGAGCGCAACGGCTCGATCGTGCGGTCAGGGAACTGTCGGGCGGTAACCAGCAAAAGGTCGTCCTGGCGAAGTGGCTTGGGCTCGACCCCAAGCTCATCATTCTCGACGAACCGACAAGGGGCATCGCCGTCGGGGCAAAGGCCGAGGTGTACCGCCTGATGCGGGATCTCGCGGAAGGCGGAGCGGCCGTGCTGATGATCTCGTCGGACATGGAGGAGGTCATTGGCGTTTCGACGCGGGTTGCGGTCATGCGACGCGGCGCCATTGCGGGCACTCTGTTCCGGGAGGACCTCAGCGAAGAAGCGATCCTCACGCTGGCGGTCGGATAGGAGATCTGCATGCATAAGAAAGACATCGGACTTGCCGTCCTCGTTCTGACCGTGGGTGCCATCGTGACGCTGGTCAATCCGCGCTTCATTTCACCGATCAATCTTGCCAACACTGCCAATCTGATCGGACTGTTCGGGCTGTTCTCGATCGCTGAGGCTTTCGTCATCGTGACAGCGGGAATCGAACTTTCGATCGGCTCCGTCATCGCACTCCTCGGCGTGATCTTCATCGACCTCATCGCGTCCCATAATGTTCCCTGGCCTGCAGCGCTTGCGATCGTGATGGCGCTGTCGGTGGTGATCGGTATGCTGCATGGCTGGCTGGTCACGCGACTCAAGCTACAGCCCTTCGTCGTCACGCTATGCGGTCTGCTGATCTATCGCGGCATAGCCCGCTTCTACACCCGGGACGGAACGGCAGGCTTCACATTCGGGACCGATCTTCCGATGCTCGAATATATTTTCGTCGGGCGAACGGCGGGCGTTCCCCATTCGGTTGTCGCCTTCGCCATCTTCGCCGTGTTTTCCTGGTTTCTGCTGCATCGGACCGTGTTCGGTCGCCACTTGCTCGCCGTAGGCAAGAACGAGGAGGCTGCGCGCTATTCGGGGATCGACACGAAACGCGTGATCGTGACGGCTTACGTGCTCTGCGCTTTTCTGACCGGTGTCTCGGCGATCTTCTTTGCGATGTACACCAAGTCCGTTCAGCCATCGTCGCATGGGAATTTCTACGAGCTCTACGCGATTGCGGCAGCTGTTCTCGGCGGATTTTCCCTTCGGGGCGGTGAGGGCTCGATCGTCGGGGTGGTGCTCGGGGTGGTCTTGCTCCAGATGCTGCAAAACCTTGTCAACCTGCTCGGTATTCCCTCGTCCCTCAATTTCGCTGTCATGGGTGCGGTCATTCTCGTGGGCGTCATCGCCGATACGCAGTTCCATGCCTATCGGCAGAGGCGACATCATCAGGCGACGCGCTCGGCTCTGGCAGAGGGTTCCCGTGTGTCGCAGGCAAACACATGACCCGAACGTCAGTACCAGCCGGCAATATGCACAGGGCGGGCTCGGGAAATCAGAACAGCTGAAACGTCGCTTTCATTCTCTGGCGAGGCAAAGGTTGCTATGACACCTCTAGCCCCGCGCTGGTTCCTGCCCCATGTCGTCACCCCTCGGACTTGCCCTGTGACCTGCTGTGTCGAAGGGCAAGGAATTCGAAGAGGCGCGCAACTGCTTCTGCGCCGGGGTCGATGTGGCCTTCGAGCTGGCGGGCATTGATGTAGGCGGCGCGGCCCGCGCGGGCGTTGACATAGGTTGCGGTCAGGTTGGCGCCGGCGCGGGCGGCACTCGCGGCTGCGGCGAAGCCCTTGTCATAGGCGTCCAGTGCGGGTGAGAGCGCATCGACCATGGTCCGATCGCCGAGCCCTGCGCCGCCGATCTCCTGCATGCGGGCAAGGCCGGCCTTCAGCGCATCGCGCATGCCGAGCCCGCTCGAGGCGCCGTCGCCCGCAGCAGCAAAGAAGATGGCGAGCAGAACTCCGGACGAGCCGCCCATGGTCTGACTGAGCTCCTGACCCATGGCACGCAGCAACTGGGTGTGGTCGGCAAGCGGTAGCCGGTCGAGGGCGTCGATCAGGGCGCGTGCAGCACTTGAAAGCGTCGAGCCGGTGTCGCCGTCGCCGGATTTGGCATCGAGCGCGTTGAGGTCCTTTTCGGCGTCAATCAGAAGCTTGCAGCATTCGGTGAGGAACTGACGGGTCGGCAGATGCTGCGAGGCAAGCGGCGCGATCGGGGTCAGGCCATCGGGCAGGGCGATGATGTTGACAGGCCGGATGGCCGAGACACCCGGCCAGGCTGCAAGGCCGACGGGTTTGGCCAGCAGGTCGAGATCGGCTTTTTCCGCCGGCATCACGGAAATCGAAAAGCCGTGCATGTCGAGCGAAGTCATCATCGGCGCTGGCCCGACGATATGCGAGATGCGCGCGCCGATCGGCGACTGGACCAGTTCATTGACGACAACGGCCATTTCCAGGACGGAGGTGCCGCCCAGGTTGTTCAAGAGAACGACATGCGGCTTGTTCTCCATGCCTGCCGCAAGTTTTTCCGTCATGGCGGCCACGGCGCCGCGGACGCCGTCATAATCAATCTGCTCGACACCGGCCTCGCCATGAATGCCGAGACCGAGCTCGGCGCGTCCGGGCGGGATGCGGGCTTCCTTCGGGGAGCCAGGGACCGTGCAGGTGTCGAGCGAAATGCCGATCGAGCGGGTCTGGGCGATCACCCGTCGCGCCGTGTCGATGACGGTCTCGAGGCTGGCGCCGTTCTCTGCCATGGCCCCGGCGATCTTGTGCACGAAGAGCGTGCCCGCCACGCCGCGCGATTGCGGCAGATCGGGAAGGGCAATGTCGTCGTCGACGATGACCATGCCAACGTTGAGCCCGAAGGCACGCGCCCGCTCGGCCGCGAGGCCGAAGTTCAGGCGGTCACCCGTATAGTTCTTGACGATCAGCAGGCAGCCAAGTGGCCCGGTGACTGCAAGGATTGCGGCCAGGATCGCATCGACGCTCGGCGAGGCGAAGACATCACCACAGACGGCCGCCGTCAGCATGCCGCGTCCGACGAAACCGGCATGGGCCGGCTCATGGCCCGATCCTCCGCCCGAGATGATCGCGACCTTCGACTTGTCCCAGTCGGATCGCACCACGACGCGGATATGCGGATAGCCGTCGAGACGGCTCAAGGCTCCGGCCGAGGCCATGAGCACGCCGTCGATCGCTTCGGTGACGGCATTTTCCCTGCTGTTGAGGAATTGAGACATGAGACCCTCCCTTAGACGAGACGCATTCCGGCCGCGTCGAAATAAAGCGGCTCGTGCGGCTGGATTTTGATGATGTCGCCGCCCTTGAGAGCGGTATGGGCATCGGTGACGGTGATGATCGGGTGTTCGCCAAGCGTGAGATGAAGGCGCGTCTGATCGCCGAGATGTTCGACCCGGATCACCTTCGCTTCCTGGCCTTCTCCCTGGCGAATATGCTCGGGCCGAAGCCCGATCGTCTCGGCTCTTGCCGGTGCGCCGGGGAAGAGGTTTGCGGGCAGCACATTGATGCGCGGTTGGCCGAGCCGGGTTGCAGCATAGATGCTGGCCGGGGCTTCGTAGATCTCGCGCGGCGATCCGAACTGCACCAGGCGTCCCTCCTTGAGCACGCCGACATGGGTTGCCATGGTCATCGCCTCGATCTGGTCATGGGTCACATAGAGGAAGGTGGCCCCGGACCGGGCCTGGATGTTCTTCAGTTCGACCCGAAGATCGGCGCGGAGTTTCGCGTCGAGCGAGCTCAGGGGCTCATCCATGAGATAGATCTGCGGATTGCGGACCAGCGCTCGACCGATCGATACGCGCTGCATCTCGCCGCCCGAAAGGGCGGTTGCGCGGTTGTCGAGCTTGTGGGCGATCTGCAGCATCTC
>JAIXSF010000482.1 GCA_027484835.1 Rhizobiaceae bacterium
AGTCATGCCGTTGCGATGGGAACCGCAGCGGTCGATCCAGACGGGAACCCATACAGAAAAAACGGGGAGGACAGCATGAGCAGAGTGGCTTTGGTAACCGGCGGTACGCGCGGAATTGGTGCTGCGATTTCGATCGCGCTGAAGAATGCCGGCTACAAGGTTGCGGCGAACTTCGCCGGCAACGAAGAAAAGGCGAAAGCCTTCGAAGCCGAGACCGGCATTCCGGTCTTCAAGTGGGATGTCTCCAACTACCAGGCTTGCGTTGACGGGGTCGCCGCCGTCGAGGCGGCACTTGGCCCGGTCGAAGTGCTGGTCAACAATGCCGGCATCACGCGGGATGCGATGTTCCACAAGATGACACCGGACCAGTGGAACGAGGTGATCAACACCAACCTCACCGGCCTCTTCAACATGACGCATCCGGTCTGGACCGGCATGCGTGACCGCAGTTTTGGCCGCGTCATCAACATCTCGTCGATCAACGGCCAGAAGGGCCAAATGGGCCAGGCCAACTATTCGGCAGCCAAGGCCGGCGATCTCGGCTTTACCAAGGCGCTTGCCCAGGAAGGGGCCGCCAAAGGCATCACCGTCAACGCCATCTGCCCGGGCTATATCGGTACGGAAATGGTGCGCGCCATCCCGGAAAAGGTGCTGAACGAGCGCATCATCCCGCAGATCCCGGTGGGGCGCCTCGGTGAACCGGAAGAGATCGCACGTTGCGTCGTCTTCCTCGCCTCCGATGATGCCGGCTTCATAACGGGCTCGACGATCTCCGCAAACGGCGGCCAGTTCTTCGTTTAACCGATCGATCGACAGCATGTCCTCTCGAGGCCGGCCCAGTGCCGGCCGCTTGCGTTTAGACGCACCCTGAACGCACGGGCGAAATCCCAGCTTTGGTGGGCACTCGTGCCGTTAAGAATTGAAGGTATTTGCCGCTGGGAAATGTCTTAATATCCACTGCGCCCTATGGTTAACCAATTGTTATTCCACAATATGTAGCCGCGAACAAACCGGGAAGATGCTTCAGTCCGCGATTCGTCGATGATTCGTTCCGGCTTTGGTCGAGAAGTTAACGCCGCAAACAAAAAAACCGCCGGATCCGAAGATCCGACGGCTTTCTCAAAGGCTGAAGGCCTTAGCGGCAGCGCGCTTCGTAGGTACGGCCGTAGCGGTCACGATAGACGCAGTAACCGGCACGTTCCTGGGAGTTACCGATCAGAGCGCCGGCAACGCCGCCGACAGCTGCACCGACGGCTGCGCCGCGGACGTTACCGGTGGCAACGCCACCGATGATGGCGCCGGAGGCGGCACCGATGCCGGCACCACGTTCGGTAGCCGTGCAGGATGCGAGGGGAGCGATCAATGCGATTGCCAGAAGGGTCTTTTTCATCATCGTCTTATACCTTTTTTGCGTCGAGTTGGATGTTCACTTCAGGTCAAATGCGGCCCATCAGCATCAAGATGATGAGGATGAGAAGAACGAGGCCCAAGCCTCCCGACGGGCCATAGCCCCAGCTGCGGCTATGCCCCCAGTTTGGCAGGGCGCCGATCAGCAACAGAATTAGAATGACGATGAGGATGGTACTCATGGGGGCCCTCTCCTAAGCCTTGGTTTATAGTCCGGTCTTGTGCCGATTGAACGCGAGGCATCGGACTTTGTTCCGTCCGCGGAAGACTAAGGCCCATCAATCGGAACAGGTCCGCAGCCTTGGCCTCACGACGTGTGGTCTGGCCGGCAAAGTTGCGGGTCTCGACGCTGCCGATGCTGTCAACGAAACGGCCCACAATCTTCGACATCAGTGTCTGGTGCTCGACCATCGGCAGGTGCCCGCAATTGCGCAGCAGAACCGTTTGCGCCTGGGGAAGTTGTTTGGAAACCCGAAGCTGATGCGCTGGCGGCACGATGGCGTCTTCGGCACCCACAATGTTGAGAACCGGCACGCGCACGGCCGACAGCTCGCCCACAAGCGTCGTGGCCGACATGAAATGGATGCAGGCGGCGATATCCTCCGGTCGTGCCTGGAGCAGCTGCAGCCGGACCTCCTCCATGGCCGCCTCCGCGATGTCGTTCTGCCAGGGGCATCCCTTGTCGAAGACACATTCGATGGAGCCCCAACGGAACTGTTCGCTGGTCGAGATCCAGCGCAGGAAGAATTGCCGGAACAGGAACGGGCCGACACGCGGTATCCGCAACAGCTTGGCAGGCAAGCGCTCCTGGCCCTCGAAACGCCCGCAGGCGAAAGCGCCGACCAGCACGATCGACTTCACCAGCTCGGGATAATGGCGGGCAATGAGCAGCGAGACGAACCCACCGGTGGAGTGACCGATCAGCGTCACCGGTCGCCCTCCGAAATCGCGCCGGATGGCTTCGGCGTAAGCCGCCGCGACGGCCTCCGGCGTAATGGCTTGTCCGGGCCGTGCGAGCCTCCACGGGTGGTGTCCAGGCAACGCATAGGCGGCACTCCGGGCCTTCTGCACGACGTCGGGCGCATAGGTCCGCCAGAACGACGGGGCCATGACCATGCCGTGGAGCAGGACATAATCCTGATCCAGCTGACTGCTTCCAATCCATTCGACGGGCGGGGGGGACAATGTCATCAGTTTCACCTCGGCGGCGGAACGTGAAGATGTTCCCGATTGTTCCATCGGCACGCGGCGTAGAAGCGATCGTTAGCGATTCAACATCTGGTGGGCCGATGGGTGACAGACTTCAACATCCAGATGAGAACAAAAACTGAATCTGCCGGAGTCGTCGATTCGTCGCTGATTCGTTCGCAGAGTGTTCCCGATTCAGAAAGATGATTCTGATCAAGGGCTTGTGGGGAAATACAGGGGGATCGCGACAAGCGCCTTGCCTTTGCCCCCGTTCGTCGCCATGTGTTGGCCAAGGTACCGCCATGCCAAAGAGGCGCGGTCCCGACAAGCGGAGCGGTCCTTGAATACGCAACCCATGATCCTGAGTGGCCGCGGCGTCAATGCTGTGCTGGGGCCAACCAATACCGGCAAGACCCATTTCGCCATCGAGCGCATGGTCGCACACGGGTCGGGCATGATCGGGTTGCCGCTCAGACTTCTCGCCCGCGAAGTCTACACCCGTGTCGTCGAGCGCGTTGGCGCCAAGAACGTCGCGCTGGTTACGGGCGAAGAAAAGATCAGTCCTCCCAATGCACGCTTCTCCGTCTGCACGGTCGAAGCGATGCCGCGCGAAACGAAGGTCGCTTTCGTCGCCATCGATGAAATCCAGCTGGCCGGCGATCTCGAGCGTGGGCACATCTTCACCGACCGCCTCTTGCACCTGAGAGGCCGGGAAGAAACCCTGCTCCTCGGTTCGGCGACGATGAAGTCGATCCTGATCCAGCTGCTGCCGGGCATTACGATTGTCGAAAGGCCGCGTCTTTCGCAGATCTTCTATGCGGGCCAGAAAAAGATCACTCGCCTGCCGCAGCGCACCGCCATTGTCGCCTTCTCCGCCGACGAGGTCTACGCGATCGCCGAATTGATCCGCCGCCAGCGCGGTGGGGCAGCCGTCGTGCTCGGTGCTCTCAGCCCGAGAACCCGCAACGCCCAGGTTGGCCTCTACCAGGAAGGCGATGTCGATTATCTCGTCGCCACCGATGCCATCGGCATGGGGCTCAATCTCGATGTCGACCATGTTGCCTTTGCCCAGGACCGCAAGTTCGACGGCTACCAGTTCCGCAATCTGAACCCCGGCGAACTCGGCCAGATCGCCGGACGCGCCGGGCGTCACATCCGGGACGGGACATTCGGTGTCACGGGGCGCGTTGATCCGTTCGATGATGAACTGGTCGAGCGGCTGGAGACCCATCAATTCGATCCGGTTAAGGTTCTGCAGTGGCGCACCGCACAATTCGACTTCTCGTCAGTGAGCGCTTTGCAGCGCAGCCTGGATGCGGTGCCGAAGGTGGAAGGCTTGACCCGGGCCCTGCCCGCCACGGACCAGCAGGCGCTGGAGTTTCTGGCACGCTACCCGGAAATCGCCGACATCACCGACCGACCGGAGCGCGTGGAAAAACTCTGGGAAGCCTGTGCTCTGCCCGACTATCGGCGCATTACACCGGCACAGCATGCAGACCTGATTCAGAGCCTCTATTTCGATCTGGTCAGGCGGGGCACGGTCAACGAGGACTTCCTCGGTGAGCAGGTGCGCCGGGCGGATCGCACGGATGGCGAAATCGACACGCTTTCGGCGCGCATCGCCCAGATCAGAACATGGACCTATGTGTCGAACCGGCCGGGTTGGCTTGCCGATCCGACACACTGGCAAGAAAAGACGCGGGAAATCGAAGACCGATTGTCCGATGCACTACGTGAACGGTTGACGAAACGCTTTGTTGATCGCAGGACATCTGTGCTCATGAAGCGCTTGAGAGAGAATGCAATGTTGGAAGCTGAAATCAGTGTGAACGGCGATGTCTTCGTGGAAGGCCATGCCATGGGACAACTCTCCGGTTTCCGGTTCACGCCGATCTCCGGCATGGACGGTCCGGATGCGAAGGCTGTCCAGGCCGCCGCTTACAAGGCATTGGCACTCGAGTTCGAAGCACGCGCCGCGCGCCTGCATGCCTCTGGCAATAACGACCTCGCCATCGGCTCCGACGGCCTCGTTCGCTGGGTCGGCGATCCGGTCGCACGCCTGACAGGCACGGATCATATCCTGCATCCGCGCGTCATCCTGCTCGCCGACGAGCAGCTGACCGGCATCGCGCGTGATCATGTGGCCGCCCGTATCGAGCGCTTCGTCAATCATCACATTTCCACGGTCCTGAAGCCGCTCGACGACCTGTCGCGCGCCGAAGACCTGCAGGGCCTTGCAAAGGGCCTCGCCTTCCAGCTGGTCGAGAACCTCGGTGTTCTATTCCGCCGTGACGTCGCCGACGACGTCAAGACCCTCGACCAGGATGGCCGCGCCTCCATGCGTCGCTACGGCGTGCGCTTCGGCGCCTACCACATCTTCATGCCGGCACTGCTGAAGCCGGCGCCGGCCGAACTCATCACGCTCCTCTGGGCGCTGAAGCATGACGGCCTCGACAAGCCGGGCTATGGCGACCTGATCCCTGTTCTCGCTGCCGGCCGCACGTCTGTCGTCACCGATGCAAGCTTCGAGCGCATGTTCTACAAGCTGGCCGGCTTCCGTTTCCTCGGCAAGCGCGCGGTTCGTATCGACATCCTCGAGCGTCTGGCCGATCTCATTCGTCCGCTCCTGCAGTGGAAGCCCGGCTCGCCAGCGCGCCCGGACGGTGCCTATGACGGTCGCCGGTTCACAACGACGACGGCCATGCTTTCCATCCTCGGCGCGACGCCGGACGACATGGAAGAGATCCTGAAAGGTCTCGGCTACCGCGCCGACAGCGTTTCGGCCGAAGAGGCAGCCGCCTTCCTCGCCGCACAGACCGGATCAACCGCACCCGAAGCCTCTGCATCTGCCGAGAAGGCTGAAGAGGACGGCGTGGACGATGCCGACCAGGCGACGGAGACAACGGCCGAAGGCGAGGCTGCAGCCGCAGCGACCGAAGCCGCCGCCCCGGCAGACGCATCCGAGGCTGGCGAGACTGTGACGGCCACAGAGCCGTCTGCAGAAGCCTCCGAGCCCAAGCCGGTTCTTCTCTGGCGTCCGGGTGGCCGCAACGACAACCAGCGTGGGACGGGTCGCCCAGGTGGCGATCGCCGTCCTCAGGGCCAGCGCAATCAGGCCCCGCGTGAAGGCGGTGAAGCGGCCGGTGAGAAGCGTGGCGAAGGCCGTCGCGACGATCGCCGTTCGGACAATCGTGGCGAACGCCGCGACGACAACCGCGGCAAGTTCGCCGGCAAGGGTGATCGCCAGGATCGCGGCGACCGCAAGGACCGCGGTCCGCGGCCGGAGCGCGACAACAACAAGTCGCAGCCGGCACGCTTCGAGGCCAAGCCCCCGCGCAAGGAAAAGCCGGTTGATCCGGATTCGCCCTTCGCCAAACTGGCAGCGCTCAAGGAGCAGCTGAAGAAGTAATGGACGAGAAGCAGCCACAAAGCGGTTCGCGCCAGCGCATCGACAAGTGGCTCTTCTTCGCCCGTGTGGCAAAATCACGCAGCCTCGCGCAGGAGCGCGTGGCAGCCGGTCATGTGAGCGTCAACGGCCAGAAGATTCGCCAGGTCAGCCATCTCGTCAAACCGGGCGATCGGCTTGAGATCTCTATGCCCGAACGTGACCTTGTCCTGGTGGTGAAACTGCCGGGTGACAGGCGGGGCCCTTACGAGGAAGCAAAACTCCTCTATGACGACCTGACGCCGCCGAAGGAGAAAGCGCCCTTCACTCCCGCCGCTCCGGGCGTGCGGGCTCCGGGAGCCGGACGGCCGACAAAGAAGGAGCGCCGCGCACTGGCAGATCTGCGCGGTGAGCCCGATTGGTCGGCGGATTAGAAAATTTCTACAATGCCGCCTGAATCGACGGCGTTTGTCCTTGCCTTGACGGGGATTCCGCATTAGCTCACTTCCCGTCCGACAATAAATTTCCGGTAGGGCGCGAGCCTTCCGATCGGGGCGTTTACCCTGGCGGAACGACCCACGTTCGTCTTTCTCCTGCCGTTCGAGAACGTCATTCTGGAGTGCCGCATGACCTATATCGTCACCGACAACTGCATTCGCTGCAAATACACCGATTGTGTCGAGGTCTGCCCCGTTGATTGCTTCTATGAGGGCGAAAACTTCCTCGTCATCCATCCGGATGAATGCATCGATTGTGGTGTCTGCGAACCGGAATGTCCTGCGGAAGCGATCAAGCCCGACACCGAGCCGGGCCTCGACAAGTGGCTGAAGATCAACGCCGACTACGCCAAGATCTGGCCGAACATCACGGTCAAGAAAGAGCCGATGCCCGAAGCCAAGGAGATGGACGGCGTCGACGGCAAGTTCGAGCAGTTCTTCTCGGAGAAGCCCGGTTCCGGCGACTGATACCGGGGCTATGGTCGGCTGGAGTGAATCCTGCCCAAATTTCCATCACTTGACGGCGGATTCGCCCTTGTGTGCGTCACGATTGTGGCGCACTGCACTAAAATATTGATTTCCTCGTCTTTTTGTGATAGCCTCTTGGAACTGTTCCACTTTGCGGCATAGCTATGCCCTGAACCACCACGAAAGCAACTTCACCAACGCGCGATTTCCGTGACATCGGCGACACCGCTCGTGTCGTGTCTCCGTCGCGACGAGGTGGCTTTGACTGCGTGGCGGACTGGACCAGGATGACAAGTTTCGCAGTCTTGTCGTCTCATCCGGGCCTGACCGACCCGGCGCCGGCATCTCGCCGGGAGCAAAACAGGGAGTATTTGAATAGAATGACGACCCAGCAGAAGAAGAATTCCTCGGCGCGCCACGGCTTCAAGACCGGCGAGTCGATCGTATACCCCGCTCACGGCGTGGGTACCATCACCGCCATCGAAGAGCAAGAAGTGGCCGGGATGAAGCTCGAGCTTTTTGTGATCGATTTCGAGAAGGACAAGATGCGTCTGAAGGTTCCGGTCGCCAAGGCCGTGAGCATCGGAATGCGCAAGCTCTCCGAGACCGATTTCGTTGATCGCGCGCTCAAGGTCGTGCAGGGCAAGGCCCGCGTCAAGCGCACCATGTGGTCGCGTCGCGCCCAGGAATATGATGCCAAGATCAATTCCGGTGACCTGATCTCGATCGCAG
>JAIXSF010000420.1 GCA_027484835.1 Rhizobiaceae bacterium
GTCGTTGCCAACACGGATGCCCAGGCGCTGACCATGACCAAGGCTGAGCGCATCATCCAGCTCGGCGTCAACGTCACCGAAGGCCTCGGCGCCGGTTCGCAGCCGGAAGTCGGTCGCGCTGCCGCTGAAGAGTGCATCGACGAAATCATCGATCACCTGAACGGTACCCATATGTGCTTCGTCACCGCCGGCATGGGTGGCGGTACTGGTACCGGTGCTGCTCCTGTCGTCGCTCAGGCCGCTCGCAACAAGGGCATCCTGACCGTCGGCGTCGTCACGAAGCCGTTCCACTTCGAAGGCGCACGTCGCATGCGTCTCGCCGAGCAGGGCATCGAGGAACTGCAGAAGTCGGTCGACACGCTGATCGTCATCCCGAACCAGAACCTCTTCCGCATCGCCAACGACCGCACGACCTTCGCCGACGCCTTCGCGATGGCCGACCAGGTTCTGTACTCCGGCGTTGCCTGCATCACCGACCTGATGGTCAAGGAAGGCCTCATCAACCTCGACTTCGCGGACGTTCGCTCCGTTATGCGTGAGATGGGCCGTGCCATGATGGGCACTGGCGAAGCATCCGGCGAAGGCCGCGCAATGCAGGCTGCCGAAGCTGCCATCGCCAACCCGCTGCTCGACGAAACCTCGATGAAGGGTGCGCAGGGCCTGCTGATCTCGATCACCGGTGGCCGTGACCTCACCCTGTTCGAAGTCGATGAAGCCGCGACCCGCATCCGCGAAGAAGTCGATCCGGACGCCAACATCATCCTTGGTGCAACCTTCGACGAAGCGCTGGAAGGCATCATCCGCGTGTCGGTCGTTGCGACCGGCATCGACCGTGCAGCGCTCGCTTCCAAGGGCTTCGAGGCCGCTCCGCTGGCAAAGCCCGCTATGCGTCCTTCCGCGGCCGTTGCTCCGGCACCGGCCGCATATCAGCCTGCAATGACGCAGGCCCCCAAGCCGACCATGGATCCGGTCGCAGACACCATTCGTTCGGCTGAAGCAGCCATGGAACGCGAACTTGAAATCGCTGTCGCTCGTCAGTCGCTGAGCCAGCCACAGCCTGCTCCGCAGCAGGAATTCCGCCCGGCAAGCCGTCTGTTTGCTTCGCCGGCTCCGGAAGCAGCACCCGCTCCGCAGATGGCACAGCCTGTTGCTCCGGCCCCGGTCATGAGCCAGCCTGCTCCTGTCATGCAGCAGCCGGCTCCGGTCATGCAGGCGCCGATCGCGCCGGCTCCGATCGCAGCCGAGCCCCGCATGGCGCAAGAGCCGGTCCGCATGCCGAAGGTGGAAGACTTCCCGCCGGTGCTGCGCGCCGAAATCGACCACCGCGCCCAGCCGGCAGCGCCCGCTGCCCAGGACGAGCGCGGCCCGATGGGGCTTCTGAAGCGGATCACCAATTCGCTCGGCCGTCAGTCGGATGAAGAGCCTGTCATGGGTGACATGACCGGTTCCGCTCCGGCCGCCGCTTCTCAGCAGCGCCGTCCGCTTTCGGCAGAAGCCAGCCTCTACGCACCGCGTCGTGGCCAGCTCGACGATCATGGCCGCGCAACGCCTGCCCGTGCAGTCAGCGAAGACGACCAGCTCGAAATTCCGGCTTTCCTGCGTCGCCAGACGAGCTAAGGACCGACCGAGAATCACTATCTGGAACCCGGGTCGAAAGGCCCGGGTTCTTTCGTTTCACGCTGTGTTACGTAGCGTCGATTTCTTGAGCTTTATCAACGGGCTGACTTCGTTACAAAGCGAAAGAATCAGTGATTTGGCTAGAGGGGCGGGGCCACGTATGTATGAAATCGAAACAGGATCCTTTCGGATCTTCGATTAAGAGTTTGCGACGGGAATCAAAGATCCACCGCCTCGTCGCATCAGGTTAAGGCTATCGGAATGGCAATCGCTTTGCTCGGATTTCAAACCACGATCGCAGCGCCTCTCACGCTGACAGGAATCGGGGTTCATTCCGGGCGAGAAGTCACCATCACCCTGCAGCCGGCGGAAGCCGGAACTGGGGTCGTGTTTCTGCGTCAGCATGACGACGGCTCGACCAGCGAGTATCGTGCTGTGTCCGCTCACGTCGGCAATACCGATCTGTGCACCGTTCTCGGCACCAACCCCGCCCGGTCGATCGCGACGATCGAACATGTCATGGCCGCGTTCTATGCGCTCGGCCTCGACAATGTGGTCGTTGAAGTGGACGGCGCCGAAATGCCGATCATGGACGGCAGCTCTGAAGTTTTCATCGACGCGATCGAGCAGGTCGGCATCACCAATCTCGGCGTGAAGCGCCGCTATATCCGGGTCATCAAGCCTGTTCGCATCGAATCGGGTGCATCGTGGTCGGAGTTCCGCCCCTATGACGGCACGCGCTTTGAGGTCGAGATCGACTTCGACAGCAAGCTGATCGGCCGCCAGAAGTGGGAAGGGGATCTGACCGCTGAGACGTTCAAGTCAGAACTGTCCCGGGCCCGTACTTTCGGCTTCATGCGCGACGTCGAACGGCTCTGGGCTGCCGGCTTTGCACTCGGCTCCTCGCTTGAAAATTCCGTCGTCATCTCCGACGACGATGCCGTGATCAATGTCGAAGGTCTGCGCTACGAGAAGGACGAGTTCGTTCGTCACAAGACGCTGGATGCCGTTGGCGACCTGGCGCTTGCTGGAGCGCAGTTCATCGGCTGCTACCGGTCCTATCGCGGCGGTCACAAGATGAATGCGAACGCGCTCAAGGCGCTGCTCAGCGATCCGTCGGCCTACGAGGTCGTAGAAGCGCCGAGCCGCAGCCATCAGGTTCGTGCCCGCGAATTCGTTCCGGTTCAGGTTCCGGAATTTGCACCCTGGTCTGCCTGATCGGCGAACAGGCAAATCTGAGTATTGAGCGCCGGCTTCCCTCGGGGGCCGGCGTTTCCTTGGGCGGTCGAACAGATTGAAGAAACGGCACTTTCTGGATGCCTCGCCACAAAAATGCGTTAAAGTCACATCACTGCGTTGCCCTAGTGCCGCTTTTGTGGCTAGAAACGCCAGTTGAAGGCGACGGTTTTCAAGCGGCGCTGCAATCGGGATCTTTCGAA
>JAIXSF010000424.1 GCA_027484835.1 Rhizobiaceae bacterium
AAGAAGCCGTCGCCGGCGAGGCGGAGGTCATGGCGCGGTTGAGGCGTGCCAAGCGCAAGGTAGCCTTTCTGACGGCTCTGGCAGATCTCGCCCGTGTCTTCACCGCCCGTGATACCACGGCCTGGCTGACGTCAGTGGCCGATGCCGCGGTTGCAGCCGCGATCGACCATCTGCTGCTTGCCGGCCATGACGGCGGCAAGCTCACCCTGAAGAACCGCGAGAACCCGGCGGAAGGCAGCGGCTTGATCGTGCTGGGCATGGGCAAGCACGGCGCCCGCGAACTGAATTACTCCTCCGACATCGACCTCGTGATCTTCTACGATCCGGAAGCCGGGATCCTGAAGGACCCTGACGACGCCATGGAGACCTATGGCCGGATGATGCGCCGGCTCGTGCGCATTCTGCAGGAACGGACGGCAGATGGCTATGTCTTCCGAACCGACTTGAGGCTGAGACCCGATCCGGGTTCGACGCCGCTTGCCGTGCCGGTCGAGGCGGCTTTGATCTATTACGAGGGCAGGGGCCAGAACTGGGAGCGCGCCGCCTTCATCAAGGCGCGGCCGGTGGCCGGCGACATGAAGGCGGGCGAAAGCTTCCTGCGCGAACTCGTGCCCTTCGTCTTCCGCAAATATCTCGACTATGCGGCGATCGCCGACATCCACTCGATCAAGCGGCAGATCCATGTGCACAAGGGCCATGGCGCGATCGCGGTGAAGGGCCACAACGTCAAGCTCGGCCGCGGCGGCATCCGCGAGATCGAATTCTTCGCCCAGACCCAGCAGCTGATTGCCGGCGGCCGCATGCCGGATCTGCGCTGCCGCCCGACCGAAGACTCGCTGAACGCACTTGCCGCCGCCCGCTGGATCGACGCGCAGACGGCGGAAGAGCTGACCGACTGCTACTGGTTTTTGCGCGATGTCGAACACCGCATCCAGATGGTGCATGACGAGCAGACCCATGTCTTGCCGGAGACCGAGGCCGAGCTGAAGCGCATCGCCT
Organism: Rhizobiaceae bacterium; assembly: GCA_027484835.1. Taxonomy (GTDB): domain Bacteria; phylum Pseudomonadota; class Alphaproteobacteria; order Rhizobiales; family Rhizobiaceae; genus Allorhizobium. Next base: position 1,000 of record JAIXSF010000424.1, read on the forward strand.
TCATGCTGGGCTTCATCGACACGACCGCCTTTTCCCGCGCGCTCGAAACGACGCTGAAGACCGTCGAAAAGCGCTATGCCCGGCTGTTCGAAAAGGAGGAGGGCCTGTCGAGTGCGACGGGCAATCTCGTTTTCACCGGCCAGAAGGACGATCCGGACACGCTGAAGACGCTGAAAGGCCTTGGCTTCGAGCGGCCGGAGGACATTTCCCGCGTCATCAGGACCTGGCATTACGGTCGCTACCGCGCGACGCAATCGGTGGAGGCCCGCGAGCGGCTGACCGAGATGACGCCGGATCTTTTGAAGGCCTTCGGCGAGAGCCGGCGGGCCGACGAGGCGCTGCTGCGCTTCGACAACTTCCTTTCCGGTCTTCCCGCCGGCATCCAGCTCTTCTCGCTGCTCGGCAACAATCCCGCCCATCTCGACCTGATGGTCAACATCATGGCGGCCGCCCCACGGCTCGCCGAGATCATCGCGGAGCGTCCGCATGTCTTTGACGGTATGCTGGATCCGGGCCTGCTGGTCGAACTTCCCACCCGAGACTATCTCGGCAAGCGGCTGAAGAGCTTTCTCTCCAGCGCTCGCCACTACGAGGAAATCCTCGACCGGCTGCGCATCTTTGCCGCCGAGCAGCGCTTCCTGATCGGCATTCGCCTGCTGACCGGCTCGATCGGTGGCGCCCAGGCTGGCCATGCCTTCACCGATCTTGCCGGGCTCGTCATCGACGAGGCGCTGAAGGCGGTCATTGCCGAGATGGAGGCGGCACATGGCAGGATCCCGGGGGGCCGCGTGGCGCTTGCCGGCATGGGCAAGCTCGGTTCCTACGAACTGACCGCCGGCTCGGACGTCGACCTGATCCTGCTCTACGAGCATGACGACGATGCGGCGGAATCGGATGGGGCAAAGCCGCTCGATCCGGTCCGCTACTTCACGCGGCTGACGCAGCGGCTGATTGCGGCCTTGTCTGCCCCGACGGCGGAAGGCGTGCTCTACGAAGTCGACATGCGGCTTCGGCCCTCCGGCAACAAGGGGCCGGTTGCGACACGTCTCAGATCCTTCGCCCGCTACCAGCGCGAAGAGGCCTGGACCTGGGAGCATATGGCGCTCTCAAGGGCCCGGATGCTGTCGGGCGATCCGAGCCTGATTGTCGAAGCCGAGACGATTATCGAGGAGGTCCTGGCAACCCCCGGTGATCCGGCGAAGATCATCAAGGACGTTGTCGAGATGAGGGCGCTGATCGAGCAGGAGAAGCCGGCCAAGGATATCTGGGATCTGAAGCTGATCCCGGGCGGGCTGATCGACATCGAATTCATCGCCCAATATCTGGCCCTGGTTGCACCGGCCAGGGGACATCGCGTCCGCACCAACGAGCTGTCCACGGCAGATGCCCTGAAGGCGCTGGGCGGGCTGATCGATCCCAACGATCTCGACATCTGCCTCACGGCGTTGAAGCTTTACACGGATCTGTCGCAGGTCATTCGACTGTGCATCGACGGCCCGTTCGATCCCTCGACCGTTCCGGCGGGCCTGACTGACCGCGTCGCACGGGCGGCCGATAGTCCTGATGTGAAAACTGCCGAAGCCGAGATCAAACGGCTGTCGAAGGCCGTCAGAAAGGTGTTTTCGAGAGTGGTTTCGGGCGCCTCTTGAGGTGAGCCGCTTCCTGCTATTCGGCCGGCCGGCTGCTGATTATCCGCAGCGGCTTCAGAGCGAAGCCGAGCAGCAGATTGAAGGTGGGGCGGTCGAGAAGGAAGATCAGGAACGCCACCACGGGCCAGACGGCGCAGGCCAGGATGAAGGCGGTGAGCCAGTCGTCGATCGTCAGATGCGCGAGCGTCGCTGCGGCGAGCAGGGCAAAGGGCAGCGAGAGCGGCAGAAGAACCCGGCGCAGGATGCCGCTGAGCGCCAGATGGCCGGCGAAATCGAAAAGCGACCTAAGGGCTGCGGCAATGGCTGCGCCGACGATCCCGAACTCCATCGTCAGCAGGATCAGCACGCCGGCGAACGGCAGCAGAAGCCCGAGATGCAGCTTGGCGATGAGGTCCGGCCGGTGCTGGCTGTGGATCAGCCAGTAGGGCGCAAAGATCATCGAGTTGCACCAGATCGAGGTGACGAGAATGGTGGCCGTGACGCCCGCCCTGTCGGCGAAGGCCTCGCCCAGCCACAGCGTCAACAGTGGATCCATGAGCAGGATGATCGACGCGCAGATGCCGCCGTAAAGAAGCGCCGTGACGATGAGGACACGGGCGCTGAGGGCCTTCGCCTCATCCGGGTCGGAACTGGCAAGCCGTGGAAAGATCGCCCGGGAAATGGCACCGGGCAGGATCTGACTGCGCGAGATCAGGTTGAGCGGAACGGCATAATAGGTGACGGCTGCGACGCCGAAGAACCGTCCGACCATCAGCTGGTCGAGCGAGCCGAGGATGGGCGTGAGCACCGACGAGATCGTCACCCAACCGCCGTAGGAAAGCAGCTTGCGCGCTCTCTCCATGTCGAAGTCGGTAATCCGGATCGGTCCTTCGATGTGGTTGATCGCCACGAATATCGCAAGCATCAGCAACACGCGGGCAAGCACGGCACCGGGGATCACGGTCCCAAGATCGGGCGAGACGAAGACGGCGAAGGCGAGTGGCAGGATCTGGGCGAAGATCGCACCAGAGACCTGCAGCACGTTGGCGAGCGCGAAATTCTCACGGGCCTCGATCGCGTCGATGCCGGCACCGTTCAGGATGACGAGCGGCAGGAGAAGCGCGATCCAGGGCATGGCGGCCTTCACTTCGCCCTCGATTTCCGCCGGCACCTGCACCACCCCGCCGACGATGTAGGAGCCGAGAAGGTAAAGCAGGAAGGCACCGAAAAAGGTCATCGACGCGTTGATGGTGAAGGACGTGACGATCACGCGGGCGCGTTCGCGCTGGTCGGAGTGGTCGAGCCGGGCAAGCGCATTGATCGTTGCGGGCGCAAGGCCGAGCTCGAGAAAGCCGAGATAGCCGATCATCACCCAGATCAGGGAGATCACGCCATAACGCGCATCGCCGACATAATCGATATAGAGCGGGACCGTGAGGATCATCACCGGAATCGGCAAAAGGGCGCCGATCAGGTTGATGATGAAGTTGACATAGAGCCGCTTGCGCGGCTTGCCTGCACTGGCCATTGCGGTCCCTGTATGTCCTCCGGTTTTGCGCCGGACTGTCCCAAACCTGTCATGGCCCGCCGACCGTTACAGATGGGTAAGTTGCCCTGCGTAATCGGCAGGTAGGGTTACCAGCAGGTGAACGCCGACCGGGTCATCGGCCTTTGGCATTCGCGATGGGCATGGGGGAGCGGTGCCGCCGCATCATCAATATCAAAGGCCGCCGCATGGATGCGACGGCCTTTGGTTGGAGGATGCGGAGACTAGGGGCTCAGGCGCGTTTGCGTTGGGCGTCGGCCATGCTGGCTTCGGGGATGACGACCGACACCACCGTTCCCATGCGTTCGCGTGACAGGATCTTCAGGCGGCCGCCATGCATGGTCACGAGCGAGCGGGAGATGGCAAGGCCGAGGCCGGAGCCGCCATTGCTCTTTGCATACTGGCTCTGCACCTGTTCGAACGGGTGGCCGATCTTCGACAGGGCGGATTTCGGGATGCCGATGCCGGTGTCGGCAATGGTGATGACGACGCTGCCGCGCACCTTGCGGGCCCTGAGCGCGATGCGGCCACCGGGCTCGGTGAATTTGACCGCGTTGGACAGGATGTTGAGAAGGATCTGCTTGATCGCGCGACGGTCTGCCACCAGGCCGAGGCTGTCTTCGATGCGTTGCTCGACGGTGATGTTCTTCTCTTCGGCCGGGATCGCGGTGAGGCGGAGGCTTTCTTCGATCAGCGGGCAGAGATCGATCGTTTCGCAACGGATCTTCATCTGACCTGCCTCGATCTTCGACATGTCGAGGATGTCGTTGATGACGTTCAGCAGGTGCTTGCCGCTCTCGTGGATGTCCTTGGCATATTCCTCGTATTTCGGCGAGCCGACCGGGCCGAACATGCGGGCGAGCAGGATTTCCGAAAAGCCGAGGATGGCGTTGAGCGGCGTCCTGAGCTCATGGCTCATATTGGCGAGGAATTCCGACTTCGCCTTGTTGGCGGCCTCGGCGCGCTGCTTTTCGGCGAGATATTTCTCGTTGGCGTCGGAGAGTTCAGTCTTCTGGCGCTCCAGGATCTTCTGCGAGGCAGAGAGGTCACCGATCGTAGCCATCAACCGGCGTTCCTGATCGCGCAGGCGCTCCTGGTGGCGCTTGAGAAGCGTGATGTCGGTGCCGACGGAGACGAGGCCGCCGTCGCGGGTGCGGCGCTCGTTGATCTGCAGCCAGCGCTCGTCGGCAAGCTGCACCTCCGAAGTGCGCGAATTGGTACCATCGTCGGCGTCGGCGATGCGGCGCTGGATGATCGGCTTGCCGGCGGCAGCGAGCACCAGCGAGCGCTCCTTGCCCGGGACCAGCACGTCGTCAGGCAGACCATAGACCTTCTGGAAGTGGCCGTTCCAGGCGACGAGCTTGTCGTTCTTGTCCCAGAGCACGAAGGCTTCCGAGGTGCATTCGATGGCGTCGGCGAGCCGCTGGTCGGCTTCGGCGTAACGCTGGGCGAGCCGGTGCTGCTCGGTGACGTCCATGGCGATGCCGATGACATGCAGCTCGCCGGTGTTGGTCGAGATGATCTGGGCACGGGCACGCATCCAGACATAATGACCCTGGGCGTGGCGCATGCGGAAGATCTGGTCGATATGGCGCGAGCTCCCACGGCCGACCGAACGGGCAAGCGCATAGAGATTGCCATCGTCGGGATGCATCAGGCGTGCGGCATCGGCGAATGCCAGCGGCTGGCTCGAGGGCGTCAGGCCAAGCATGTCGTACATCGAGCGCGACCAGACGAGCTTGCGGCTTTCGAGATCGAAATCCCAGAGGCCGCAGCGGCCACGTGCCAGCGCCGTTTCGACACGAAGATTGGATTCAAGGAAGGTGTCGTCGGCCTCGCGGGCCCGCTTCACCTGGTAGAAATAGGCGTAGAGGATGACGAAGAGGATGACCGAGATGCAGGTGAACAGCGTCACGTTGAGCGAAAGCTCACGCCGCCAGAAGTCGCCGACCGACTGCAGCGAATGGGCAGCGACGATCATCGCGCCATCGGTGCCGACGGGCGTGAAGAGCGCGTGATGTGGAACACCGTTGATCTCGGTGGCGATGGCGCCGTTGCGGCTGCCCGACTGGCGGATGGTCATCACCTCCGGCAGCAGGCTCGACAGCATCAGGCCAACCTGGCCGGCAGCCTCCGGAGAGGAGGCGAAGATCCGGCCGGTCGGATCGACGAGCAGCACGAAGGCGCCATTGACGATGTGCTCGGGGTCAAGGAAGGTCGACAGACGCTTTTCGGCCTCTGTGCGATTGCGGGTCTCGAAGAGTGCCAGACGGTCGCCCAGAGCCGCATTGGCGGTCGCAGCGATCAGCGCCGTCGATTGGCGCATGGCCGCTTCCATGCGCTGGTGCTCGCTGACGATGCCGATCGTTCGCGCCAAGGCAACGACCGCAAGAAAGGCGAGGATGAGGACCGGGATGGCACGGCGCAGGATCGTCTCGATCCGCCGCGACCGTTCCGACACCTGGCCGGAGACCGCGGGCGAAGGGCCGAAAACGGCATCCGCCAGTCGCGCAAAGAAAGTCCTGACATCTGAAAATTTGATGCGCAGCCGCTCATCGGCTGCGGTGACCCGCCGCGCGTCCAACATCGTCCCTGCCTCTGTCCCTCGTGTGATTCGAAGCGCCGCTCGCTCGAATCTAACACCAAGGAATCATGGGCGATTCGCCTTGTCCAGAGCCGGTGGGTAAAGAAAATATTAACCCCTTGCTCCGACTCCGCTTTTTTATTCGCGGCGCAGCAAGGGGCTGAATCTCATGGAAAAACGCCGGTCGTTGGCGGCCAGGTGAGGCGCTGGAAACGGAAAAAGGCGCCGGGTCAAACGGCGCCTTTGAAGATGTCGTCGTCCGGCCTGTTTCAGCCCTTCAGAACGCGGTCCACGATGTCACGTACATCGGTGGAAAGCGAAGGGGAGGCTTCGATGGTCGAAAGGGCCGCCTGTGCCTTTTCGGCGCGGCCGGGTTCCAGCAGGCGCCAGGAGCGCAGGGCAGTCAGCAGGCGTGCGGCAAGCTGCGGATTGCGCGGATCGATCGCCAGGATCTGTTCGGCAAAGAAGCGGTAAGCCGCGCCATCCGCCCGGTTGAAGCCGGTTGCATTGCCGAAGGCGAAGGTGCCGACGAGCGAGCGGACGCGGTTGGGGTTGGTCGGGGCAAAATGCGGGCTTGCCATCAGCGCCTGCACCCGATCGAGGCTGGCCGATCCCGGGATCGTCGCCTGGATCGAGAACCACTTGTCGAGAACCAGTGCGTTGGCCGCGAAGCGTGTTTCAAAGGCGGCAAGAGCTGCCTTGGTTTCGGTCGCATCGGGGAAACGGTGGGCAAGGATGGTGAGCGCCTGCGACAGGTCCGTCATGTTGTCGGCCTTGGCGAAGGCTTCCGCTGCCCGTGCCGGCGCGTTTTCCGCAAGCGTCAGGAAGGACAGCGCAATGTTCTTGAGCGCACGTTTGCCGGCACCTGCTGCATCCGGCGAGAAGGGGCCGGTCGCTGAATGCGTTGCAAGCAGCGTGGCGAAGGCGTCTGCCCCAGTGGTCGCAATCGCGGTCAGGACCGCCTGGCGGCCGGCATGGATGGCATCCGGATCGTTGTTGCCGCCGAGTTCGCGGGCAATGTCGGCCTCGCTCGGCAAGGTCAGTGCCTGGGCGCGGAAGGCGGGCTCGAGGCTCTCGTCGGCCGCGACGGCGAGCAGGGCTTCGACGAAGGCCGGGCTCGTGACGACCGCACCACCGTCGCGCGCGGTTTTCGCGGCATCGGTGAGAACGGGCAAGGCCAGATCCGTGATCGCCTGCCACCGGGCGAAGAGATCGCTGTCATGGCGGGCGATGTGTGCGAGATCATCCGCACTCTGGGCGAAATGTAGCGTGACGGGAGCGGAGAAACCACGGTTGAGCGACACGACCGGACGGCTGCCGATACCCGAGAAGGTAAAGCTCTGGGATCGCTGCGTCAGATGCAGCACGTCACCGGTGACATCGCCACCCGCAATGGCGGACGCCGTCGCTTCCGAACCATTCTCGGAGATCAGGGCGAAGCGCAGCGGAATATGCATCGGCTCCTTGGCGCTCTGGCCAGGGGTTGCCGGGATCATCTGCTCGAGCGACAGGGTCAGCGTCTTGGCGCCAGCGTCATAGGCCGAGGATACGGTGATCTGCGGTGTGCCGGCCTGGTGATACCAGAGCGAGAACTGGGAGAGATCCCGGCCGCTGGCTTCCTCGAAGCACTTGACGAAATCCTCGACCGTCGCGGCATCGCCGTCGTGGCGCTCGAAATAGAGATCCATGCCCTTCTTGAAGTCGTCGCGGCCGAGAATGGTCGCGATCATTCGCGTGACCTCGGAACCCTTCTCATAGACCGTCGTCGTGTAGAAGTTGTTGATTTCGCGATATTTCGTCGGGCGCACGGGATGGGCAAGCGGGCCGGCATCTTCCGGGAACTGCTCCGAACGCAGATGGCGGACTTCCGCTATGCGCTTGACCGAGCGCGAGCGCATGTCGGCAGAGAATTCGTGGTCGCGGTAGACGGTCAGACCTTCCTTCAGGCAGAGCTGGAACCAGTCGCGGCAGGTGATGCGGTTGCCGGTCCAGTTGTGGAAGTATTCGTGCGCGATGATCGCCTCGATATTCGCGTAGTCCTGGTCGGTCGCGGTCTCCGGATCGGCAAGCACATACTTGTCGTTGAAGATGTTGAGGCCCTTGTTTTCCATGGCCCCCATATTGAAGTCGGAGACGGCGACGATCATGAAGATGTCGAGATCGTATTCGCGGCCGAAGACCTCTTCGTCCCACTTCATCGAGCGCTTCAGCGCGTCCATGGCATAGGCCGCGCGCGGCTCCTTGCCGTGCTCGACATAGATCTTCAGCGTCACGTCACGGCCGGACATGGTGGTGAAGGTGTCTTCGACCAAGCCGAGATCGCCGGCAACCAGCGCAAACAGGTAGGACGGCTTCGGATGCGGGTCGAACCAGGCGGCAAAATGTTTGTCCGGGCCGAAGCCGGCGCCGCCGAGGAAATTGCCGTTGGAAAGCAGGAGAGGGTTGGCCGCCTTGTCGGCGATGATGTTGATCGTGTAGACGGCCAGCACATCCGGACGGTCGGGGAAATAGGTGATGCGGCGGAAGCCCTCGGCCTCGCACTGGGTGCAATAAATGCCATTCGAGCGGTAAAGACCCATCAGCTGGGTATTGGCTTCCGGATTGATCATCGTCACCACGGTGATCTCGAAAGGCACCGATTCCGGCAGGTCGCGGATGGTGAGGCTTTCGGGCGTCGCGGTGTAGCGTGCCGGATCCAGTTCAATCTGGTCGAAGAGCAGGCTCGTCATGGTGAGGTCGTCACCATCGAGAACCAGAGGTGCGTTTGCGTCGACACCTTCGCGGCGATGGAAAATCAGACGGGCTTCCACCTTGGTTTCGGTCGGGTCCAGTTCGAAGGTCAGATCAACCCGTTCCAGAACGAAGTCGGTGGGGCGGTAGTCTGCCAGATGAACGATCCGGCCCGTATCTGTACGCATTGTGTGTCCTGGTCGCTGCGGGGTTGGCCACCAGGGCGCGAGCGGCGAAGCTCGGTCCGCATGGGGTCAAGTTGAGGGGGATGATTGCAGCAATTTCTGAACGATTGTTAAAACGCGAGATAATTTCGACCTTCCTCTTGTCGCTCTGGTTGATTTTCTTGCTGCGAAAGACACCGGACCAGAGCCCAGCCCAAGAATAGTCGCAGTTTTTATTCGGGCGTTCGAGGTGAAAGGTCCGGTTGATCACGGACACGGACTTGCAGACGGAGCAGATCGTCGTCGTCCGCGGTCATGATGACGGGGACGACCAATCACGGCCGGTATCGCCTCGTGACCGATGATGCGTGCCGGCAGCTCTTCGGGATGGGCGGCATGTCTCGGCGAATGCCCTAGAATTCCGATCTTGCGTGGCCTTCCGGGCGCATGCAAGCTGGCCGCGATCGATTCACGGGGCAAAGCTTCAGGCCCATCCTTTCAGAGGCGTTTTCTGCGCCGGCAGCTTGCAAGACACCCTGACCATGGCCTTTGCCGACCCCAATCCCCTTCGCGGCATCGTGCTGAAAGTCTGTTCGGTGACCGTCTTCGTTCTCATGCAGACCTGCATCAAGCTCGCCGGAGCCGGTATTCCGCCCGGCCAGATCAGCTTCCATCGTTCTGCCTTCGCGATCCTGCCGATCGCCCTCTACCTCGCCTGGCGTGGCGAGCTGAGAGCGGCGATGCAGACGGACAATCCGTTCGGCCACGTCAAGCGCGGCCTGCTTGGCGTTTGCGCCATGGGGGCCGGCTTTTACGGCCTGGTCCATCTGCCGCTGCCGGACGCGATTGCCATCGGCTATGCCATGCCGCTGATTGCCGTCGTCTTTGCAGCGATCTTCCTGAAAGAGACGGTGCGGCTCTATCGCTGGACCGCGGTCCTGATCGGTCTGGTCGGGGTCCTGATCATCTCTTTGCCGAAACTGACGCTGTTCGGCGACGAGGGGCTCGGATCGGAAGCAGCAATCGGGGCGGTGGCGGTCCTCGTCTCGGCAACTCTCGGGGCAGGGGCCATGCTCCAGGTGCGCCAGTTGGTGGGCGAGGAGAAGACGTCCACCATCGTGCTTTTCTTCTCGGTCATCGCGGCCCTGCTGTCTGCACTCACCTGGTTTTTCGGCTGGGCCGACCTGTCCTGGCGGGCGCTCTGCCTGCTCGGACTTGCCGGCTTCTTCGGTGGTCTGGGCCAGATCCTTCTCACCGAGAGCTATCGGTTTGCCGATGTCTCGACGATTGCGCCCTTCGAATACTGTTCGATCATCCTGGGCTCGATTGCCGCCTATCTGCTGTTTTCCGAGGTGCCGACCGCAACGACCCTTGTCGGCGCTGCGATCGTTGTCGCCGCCGGCATCTTCATCATCTACCGAGAGCACCAGCTCGGCCTTGAGCGCCGGGCAGCGCGCAAGGCTTCTACCCCGCAAGGCTGATTTTCAGCGATCCGGGTCGGAGAGGGGCGACGCGCCGTCCATGCCCTGCATCGGCAGGACAGCGGCATGGAAATCCGCCTTGTCGGTGAGCGATCCGCTATCCGGACGGCGGGTGATGCGCCAGGCAGCATAGCCGGCATAAAGCGCGAAGGCCAAACCTAGGAAGACGATAAGCGCATTCGGTCCCAGCCACTGCATCAGCGTTCCTGCCATGATCGGGCCAGTCACCGTCCCCATGCCGTAGAGGATCATGATCGCACTCGACAGTGTGACATATTCATCAGGCTCGGCGAGATCGTTGGCATGCGCGACGTTGAGCGAATACACGGGATAGAGCACGCCTCCGACGAAGAAGCCGGCGATGTAGAGAGCCGTCGGATCATTGGCGCCAAAGGCGATCATCATGCCGCAGGCGCCGACGCCGAAGAGCCCCGAGGCGATCATGACGAGGCGTCGATCCATCCGGTCCGAGATGCGCCCGATCGGCACCTGCGCGATCGCGCCGCCGGCAAGGAAGGCGGCAAGCAAGGTCGCCCCTTGCGCTGTGCTCATGCCGATGGTCTGCGAATAGACGCCGCCGAGGCTGCCCCAGGTGCCCGAAAGCGCGCCCGACAGCAACGAGCCGAAAAAGGCGATCGGCGAGCGGCGGTAGAGCCGCTTCAGGTCGAAGCGCGCTTCGGCGATCGGTGTCGGCGACGGGGCGGTGGACAGCGCGACGGGGAAAAGTGCCAGCGAGAAGATCAGCGCGCAGATGATGAAAAGGTTCGGTCCATTCACGTCGCCGAGCGGCACGATGTATTGTCCGCCGATCGAGCCGACGAGGCAGGTGACCATGTAGACGGAAAACAGGGCGCCGCGATTTGCGTTGGTGACGCGCTCGTTGAGCCAGCTTTCGATCAACAGATAGGCGCCGGCAATCGCAAAGCCGGCAAGACCACGGAAGATCACCCAGGCCCACCATTCGACGACAAGTGCACAAAGCAGGATGGAGACGGTGAGTAGCGTGATCAGGGCGCCGAAGACGCGGACATGACCGACGCGGCGCACGAAGATCGGAGTGACGATGCAGGAGACCGTGAACCCGAAGGTGTATCCGGTTGCGATCACGGAGATGATGAAGGTGGACCACCCCTCGTTGAGCGAGCGGATCGGCAACATGTAACCCATGAGGCCGAAGCCTGCCATCATCAGGAGGGTTGACAGCATCAGGGTGGCGATCGATGCGAGACTGGACAGCATTTTGCCTCCCCGGGCGTCTTCAGGATCAAATAGTGCCAGCAATGCGACATGGGCGAAATGTCGGATACGACGTTGCGCGCCGCATTTGTAGGTGCAGGCGGTCTCTGCGGCATGACAGATGGCAATAATCTATTGAAAGTCCGCAAGGATTTCGTTTACCCTACCTAAAGTTAGGGAACAATGAGGCGGTGGCCGAGGCCTGCCGCCCGCAACGGGTGCAGCATGGCTGTGATGGATGCGACATCTGGGATGGCCGAGCGCTTGCAAGCGCAGCCGACCCTCGTCCATTCTCCGGCCTCGAAACTCGTATTTCTGGCGGGCTGGAGGATGCAATGACGCTTACTCCCGCCGATATCGTCGCCCATCCGCAGTTCATCCCGGCCTTGCGCGCTTATTCCGGCCACCTGCGCAGCCAGTTCGACCAGAGCCCGCGCCTTTCGCGCATGCTGGCGTCCCATCAGCGCTGGTTGCTGAGCCAGGCGGCTTTTGCCCTGCAACTGGAATACGACCCGTCGCAGCCCGGAAGCGGCCTGACCACAACCAATCTGCGCGAGATCATCACCTCGAACAACGCGGCCAGCCGCAACACGGTCCTGAACTTTCTCGACCAGTTGCTGAGCTACAAGTTCGTCCGCATCGTCGGCGATCCGAACCGCCGGCCCAAGCGCTACGAGGCGACGGAAGTGCCGACCCAGGCCATGTATCAGTGGCTGGTAACCAATCTCGAGCTTCTCGATCACCTGGACGGCGGCGACCGCGCCGCGACGCTGGCAGCCCAGCCCGAACTTTTCCGCCTAATCCAGCCGCAGATCGCACGGAGGGCCTGTCTCAATCCGCTGTGGCTGGAGCCCCCGCCGCGTGTGGCGCTTCTGCTCTGGACCGAGGCTGGAGGCCTCGTCATGGACGAGCTCGTGCGCCGCGCCATGGATCTGGCCCCGGATGGCCAGGGTTATAATATCGGCCGCATAGATGCGCGCCTGATGGCCGAACATTTCATGATCTCGCGCACCCATCTGCAGAGGCTCTTCCGACGCGCGGTCGAGACAGGCTGTCTTTACTGGCCGGATGGCGACCGCAACCATTGCATCCTGAAGCGCGACTTTCTCGACGAATATTGCGGCTGGCAGGCCATCAAGTTTTCGATCGTCGATTCTGCCTACGAGGCCGTCTGCGGGCCAGTCCGCCTGGGAAAGCTTGATCCGCGGCTCGGCGCCGTGCGCGAAGCCTGATCGAAACTGCGAACCCTCCAAACACGCAAAGGCCCGCACGCGGCGGGCCATAACGATCATCAGAGAGTTGGCGAGGGATCAGAAGCCGAGCGGCTGCAGCGCCCGTTGCTCGCCGCGTTCCTGTGCCTGCTGACGCTTGCGCGCTGCATGCGACAGTTCGGCGGACGCGTTTACGGCATGGCCGATCTGGTGAACGGCCTGGCGCAGGCTGCGGACGGGATGAAATGTGATGTTCATTGGTCTAGTCCTCTGCTTTTCACGCATGGCGAAATCGATGTGCCAATTAGTTCATTCCTGAACCGTTATTGCAACGCACAATCATGTAGGGCTGATATGCGGTGCAAGCAAGGCACCGATCGATTCTGCCTCTCAGAAGCCGCTCTCAGCGAAAACGGAGGCGGGGCGGGCGATGCGGCCGGCATGACCGGCGAAGCGCGCGCTGAGCTGTTCGGCAGAAGCAGCAGGGCTGATACGGTTGTAGGGCGTGCTGGTGCGACCATTGTCGCCCGCGAGACGCAGGGTCTCGAACTTGCAGTGTATGGGGCGGGTCCGAAGGCTCACGATCGTATTCCTTGTAAAGTGTCCCTCCCACTTTGCATCTGGAATATCGCAGTGCAGCATAGATTCGGCAATCTGTATAACTGCGGGACTGCCATGCGAGAAACGCATGGCAGAATTCATACTTCGTTTACACTGCCTGATTTTTAGCCGTATCGACGGTTTGGCTGCGCTCGGAAAAGGCGAGAAGGTCCATCCAGGCGAGGGCCTTGCTGGCGGGAGCAGCGAGCAGCTCCTGCGGATGCAGCGTTGCCATGGCCTGAACGGCATGTCCGCCGGCGCCGATCTCGCGCCATTTGCCCCGCAGCGCGTGGATCGTACCCGTCTCGCCGAAGAAGAAGCGGGCTGCAAAATTGCCAAGGACGAGCACGAGGCGCGGTTCGGCGAGCGCAATCTGGCGCTCGATGAATGGCCGGCAGATGGCCGTTTCCGGGCCGGAGGGCATGCGGTCGCCCGGTGGACGCCAGGGAATGACAGTGCTGATCGTCACTGTGTCGCGCGTCTGGCCGATGGCGCCGAGCATGCGGTCGAGCAGAAAGCCGGCACGTCCCGAAAAGGCGAGACCCTCACGGTCATCGTCGGCATTCGGCATGGGACCGATGACCATGATCCCAGAGGATCCGGCACCGACTGCGGTGATCGTCGAGCGCGCCGAAGTCTTGAGGTTGCAACTGGCAAATCCCTCGATCGCGGTTTTCAGCTCGGTGAGCGAACGGGCGCTCTCGGCCGCAAACCGCGCCTCGGCAATGGCATTTTCATCCGGAATGGCAGGCAGGGCAGAGCTCTGTGACGGCTGCGCACGCGCCGGCTGACGCTCCGAGGGGGCGGGGGCTCTGGTCGGGGCGACCCGCGCTGGAACCTGTGCCGGCTCCGCTGCCGGTCTCGACAATTGCCGCGCGGCTTTCTCTTCTGCGAACGCCGCGATCCGATCCACCGGATCGTCTTCCACGAGCCATTCCACGCCCGCTTCCGCATGAAATGCGAGAAGCGCTGCGAGCTCTGCGGGCGTCATGTCGCGGGCTTGGATCATGGTCCCGTTCTAGTGCTTTCGGGTGCTCGAAGGCAAATGGAAAGCGAGGGGACGCAGTGATCAAGGAGAGCTGGTCAACATGTGCGTTTGCACGCATAAATAGAAAGTTCTGGCGAAGATGCTGCGAATTCTCTTTTTCAAATTTGCTGAAATGAACCTTATAAGGTACAAGGTATTGGAATGAAGCGCATCGTAGCGAAATTCTTCATGACTGATGATGGCGCCGAACCCGTGAAGGACTGGCTATCGGCGCTCGACAAAGAGGATCGGCGCATCATTGGTGCCGATATCGGTACGGTGGAGTTTGGCTGGCCAATTGGAATGCCGACCTGCAGGCCCGTAAGGGGCGGAGTTAGAGAAGTGCGGTCCACAGTGAGGAATGGCAGAGTCGAGGCTAGGACCTATTTCGGCATCGATGGAGACACAATGCTCTTGTTGCATGGGGAGGAGGGCAAGGACGGACAGAAGGCTGCGATCAAGCTTGCCGTTCAACGCTGGAAAGAACACCAGGAGCGCTCGAAACGCCTCAAGAAGACGGAAACGAGGAAGCAGAAATGAGTGACTCAAACCCATCGGTCGGTGGCAGCCTCGAGGACTTCCTCGAAGAACTCGGTGAGCGGGACGAAGTCTACGGCGGAGCAATCAAGCGTGTCTTGGCCTGGGAAATCGAGGAGGCGCGCAAGACGCAGTCGGTCAGCAAGTCGGAGATGGCGTTGCGGATGGGCACCAGCCGAACACAGGTCGAGCGGGTGCTCGACCCTCAGAACGTCGCGGTGTCATTGGATACCCTCGAGCGAGCTGCCAGATCGCTTGGAAAGAAGCTGCGGGTGACGCTGGTCGACGTTTGAACACCGCCGTTTCGCTACGCCTGTCGCTCGTCAAGGGCAGAGCAAAATCCTTACGCTACCCACTGTTCGATGTCATCTCGCTCGCCGATCAATGCTAGGCCGTGCGCGATCGATACGAGTTCGCCGCCGGTTTCGATCTTGGACGGATCGAAGCGGCGATGGAAGATGTCTCGGACGGCAGGCACGAAGGAGGTGCCGC
The DNA here is from genome assembly GCA_027484835.1 of Rhizobiaceae bacterium. Taxonomy (GTDB): domain Bacteria; phylum Pseudomonadota; class Alphaproteobacteria; order Rhizobiales; family Rhizobiaceae; genus Allorhizobium. The sequence goes on from JAIXSF010000424.1 coordinate 16,236, forward strand.
CGGTAAGAAAGACCTTGTCGATTGCACCGGCATCGGTGTTGCTTGATGTCAGCACCTCGTCGAGCGCCTCTTCCATGCGGGTGAGGTCGTCGGCGATCCAGCTTTCGAACTCGCGGCGAGTAACACGCTTTTCGCCGGCGCGACCGAGCGGCGCAAAGCGGAATTCCGCCTCTTCCGCAGATGACAGGGCCATCTTGGTGGCCGAGACCGCCTGGTAAAGCGGATAGCCCTCGTCATGATCGATGAGGTCGATGAACAGTTCGAGCTTTTCCGGCTCTTCGGCCTGGCGCACCAGCGACTTGAGGTCGGTGAATTCCTTCAGCGTCTTGAAGACGGAAAGCTGGTTCCAGCGCGAGAAGGCGAGGTAATAGTTGCTGGGAACGTCGAGCAGCTTGCCGAAGCTCTTGAACTGGCTGCCCTTGCCGATCTCGGGCGCGACCAGCTGGTCGATGATGCGGGCATCGAACTGGTCGCCGGCAATGCCGACACCGGAATGGCCTATCGGGGTTGCGCTCAGTTTGCCCGCTTCGGTCGAGAAACGGATCAGCGAAAAGTCGGTCGTGCCGCCGCCGAAGTCGGCGACGAGCACCGTCGCATCCCGCTTCAGCGTGCGGGCAAAATAGAAGGCGGCTGCGACCGGTTCGTAGACATAGTGGATCTCGGGAAAGCCGAGCCGGGTCAATGCCTCGTTGTAGCGCGTGACGGCGAGTGCCGGATCCGGATTGGCGCCGGCGAAATGCACCGGGCGGCCGGTGACAAGCCGTTTTGCATCGCCCGGCCAGCCTTCACCGGCATAGGCCTGCAGCCGCTTGAGGAAGACCTCCATCAGGTCTTCGAACTGAAAGCGCCGGGCATGCACCAGCGTTCCCTGGAAAAGGGCGGACGCGGCAAAGGTCTTGATCGACTGCAGGAAGCGGCAATCGCCGGGATTGTCGATGAAGGTGCGGATCGCAGCCTGACCTGCCTCGACTTTCAGTGCGCCTGCACCGAGCTGGCGGTCCTTGAGGAAGGAGAGCGCCGTGCGCATGCTGTCGCTTGTGCCGGCCGACGAGGTATAGGAAACCGAACGGGTATCTTCCGTGGTTTCTGCGACAGCGATGACCGTGTTGGTCGTGCCGAAATCGAGCCCAAGCGCTTCAGCCATGGCCATCGCTCCTTTTGATCTGTGTCGTAAGATTGGTCGTGAGAACCGGCAGGCCGGTTCTGGTCGGCGATGCCGAGGAATGAGAGAGGGCGCCTGATGCCACAGGGGGCGGGCAAGGGCAAGCGACCATTTCGTGACACCGGCTATCCAGCTCTCAACGACTGGAGATGGTGAAGAAGTTCGGTCCCGTTTCGCCTCGCGATCCACCAGTCCCTCTGGCCCTCTAACTTAACCCTCGCTATGGTTGCCTGGATCGGAGATCGCCACATGTCCTCCACGCGCATCGTTCTGCAGTGTATCGCGGCCCTTGCCATCCTCCTTGGCTTCATCTGGATGGGGCAGGGTTCCGGGCACTTTCCCTATCCCGCCTCGAGCTTCATGATTGCCGACGCCCAGTGGATTGTCTGGGGTGCCGGGCTCGCAATCGTCGGCGTGGCGGGTCTCGTCATCCTGCGGCGGCGCTGAGGCAAACCCCCAAATACAAAAGGCCCGCCGGACAGCGGGCCTTTCAGTTCTGTGACTGTTAAGCTCAGGCTTGCCGATAGGCCTTGATGGCTGCGGCGACATCGACCGGCTGGCGCTGCGGGTCGGCCATCAGCACGGAGCTGTTGGCAGCCTGCGGCTTGTCGGCATTGGCCAGCAGGCCCTCGATGATCCGGGCCTCGGAGACCTCGAGTGCGCGGGTCCTTGCGCGGCTGAGGCTTTGCTCGATGAGCGCGGTCAGCTGTTCGCGGAAATTGCCGCTGCTGGGCTCGACCCTTGCGCCACCAGCCCGGTAGGCAGCAAGCGCGGCAGCTTCGATGACATCTTCCGCCGATGGAGCACGCTCAATCACCGGCGACGACACAGGACGATCGACCGCAACCGGCGCCGGTTGCGTGGGCACGGCCGGCTGGTCGGGCGCCCCCGATACCGGGACGTCCTCGCTATCGGCTGGCGATGACGCGGCGTCCTCTGCTTCTGGCTCCGTCTCTGCGTCTGCCTCGGCTTCAGCTTCATCGGTGACAGGGGCTGCAACTTCTGGATCCGATGGTGGCGCTGCCTCTGCCTCCGCCTCCGACTGGACTTCTGCCTGAGTTTCCGCTTCGTCTGCATCTGGCGCGGCCTCGACGGCCGCATTGTTGGCAGGTGCTGCGTCACTCGCGGCGGCCTCAGCCTCAGCCTCAGCTTCAGCCTCGGCTGCCTCAGGTGTTTCAGCCGGCGTCTCGGCCGGGGCGGGATCCTCGACAGGCTCGGAGGCGGCCGGGGCCTCTGCTTCGGCTTCAAGCTGGGTGGCTGCGGGAGCGCCCGGCTCGTCAGCCACGGGTGCTGGCTGTTCGGCTGTGGGCTCGGAGACTTCGCTGCTCCCGGCTGCGGGCTGGCTCACCGGTTCGGTCGGCTCTGTGGCCGGTGTGGGCTGATAGGTGCCATCGTCGATGTCCTGCGCCTCGGCGGTTTCCGGCTCCTGATAGGTCGGCTCAGGTGCAGGGGTGGATGCCGGGGGCGTGGTCGTCGAGCCGGATGTGTTGCTGGCGGAGCCCGAGGTGGACCCTGCGCCGGAAGATCCGGACGAAGATCCGGACGAGGAACCTGTGCTGGTTCCGGACGTGCCGGGTCGGAAGAGAATGGGTGCGAGCATGATGAAACCAGAGAGTTGGATTTATTGTCGCTCGCTCTCATACAGGGCACCTGTTGAACGATCGTCGATTTTCATCATGCAGTTTATCTAAAATACCCCGAATATTGAGGGGCCAATTCATACGTCCTGATACAGGCGCGCAGCAAAGGGCGTGACGTCGATGCCGTCCGCCGTTTCGTCAAAGCTTTCGAGCTTGGTCAGAAAGTGATCGATGATCCGGCCATGACTCGCATTGCGCGAGCGCGGGACGCGCGGGCGGTCCTCAGGCACGGGTTCAAACTCGTTCACAAGAGCTGCTGGATCAAGCGCCAGCAGCATCCGGTCCTCATGTCCGGCATTCGTCATCTGGCGAACTCTCATCTCCCGGGTTTCTCGCTTTGGAGTAAACGCAAGAGATTTCCAACCCGTTCAGACGATTGCTCTCATTTTAGGCATTTCGAATTTGCCCGAGATGACAGGCACTAAAGGGCCGTATCCTCAGATCGATTTCGCCGCGCCGCCGTCGACGCGCAGCATCGTGCCGGTGATGTAGCTGGCCGGAGCCGAGCAGAGGAATGCGGCGGCGGCTGCAAACTCTTCCACCTGGCCAAGTCGCTGGGCCGGGATCGACTTGACCGAGGCCGTGCGGACCTCTTCGAGCGACTTGCCCTGACGCTTGGCGTTCGCGCCGTCGAGCTCATCGATGCGATCTGTGTGGATCCTGCCGGGCAGGATCATGTTGGCGGTGACGCCGTAGGAGGCAAGCTCCGCCGACAAGGTCTTGTTCCAGCCGACCAGTGCCCCGCGCAGCGTATTGGAGAGGGCGAGATTGGGGATCGGTTCGAAGACGCCGGAGGAAGCAACGGTGAGAATGCGGCCGAAGCCTTGCGTTTTCATCAGGGGCGCAAGCGCATTGGTGAGCGTGATGACGCGCACGACCATGGACTGGAAGAAGTTGTAGAGCTTTTCGGCATCCATGTCCTCGACGGTGCCGGGCGTCGGACCACCGGTATTGTTGACGAGGATGTCGATGCCGCCCAGCGTGTGGTGCACGGCGTGCAGCATCTGATCGACGAAATGGGCGTCGGCGAGATCCGCAACCACGTAGTCGGCCTTGCCGCCGGCGGCCCTGATCGCCTCGACATTGGCTTTCAGTTTTTCTTCGGTGCGCCCGCAGATCAGCACATGGCAGCCTTCGGCCGCGAGCGCCTTTGCGATGCCGAGGCCGAGGCCGCGGGAGGCGGCGAGCACGAGCGCACGTTTGCCGGAAATGCCGAGATCCATGGGAAAACCTTTCGTGAATTCAAATCTGTCGAAGCAGTCTATCGCCCGGGCCGTCTGACCGAAACCCCGAATATGCGCGGATGAAGCGGTTTCAGAACGGCACCTTGCCGGGGTTGAACAGGGTGTCGGGATCAAGGAGCGCCTTGATCTCCCGGGACAACGTCTGTTTCACCGGATCCACATGGGCAAGATAAGCAGCGCGCTTGTCGAGACCGACGCCATGTTCGGCAGAAAAGCTGCCGCCCGCAGCGGTGATGCCGGCATAGACGGCGGTCTCCACCAGTTCCTTCAGATCCGGGGGCAGGGGGCCGGGCGCGGCGATCGCGACATGCAGATTGCCGTCGGCAATGTGGCCATAGACATAGGCGTCGAATCCGGTGCCGATCGTTGCAAGTGTTGCCAACAGGCCGGCGACATAATCATCCAGCGCCGACGGCGGCATCGAGACGTCGAAGGACGGGGCGTTTGGGAAGGCTGCGAAATAGAAGCCGGACTCCTCGCGCAGATCCCAGAAACGGCGTGCCTGATCCGAGGATTGAGCAACGATCCCGCCTTTCAGGCCGGCGTCGTCCCAGAGTGCCGCGAGGTCTTCTTCCAGAAGTGCGCGAGCAAACTCCGCGCTTTCACCTGAGACTTCGACCAGAAGCACCGCGGCATCGCCATCGAGCCACGACAGATCGAAACCTTTGAGTGTTGCATGATCGCGCACATAGCGTGGCCACATCATCTCGGCAGCTTCGAGCAGAAGCCGAGGATGGCGGCGCAGGCGTGCCGCAACTGTGAGCGCGCTTGCGGCATTCTCCACGCCAAGAAGGGCAACCGCCCGATGCGGACGGACCGGCTCGACCTTCATCACGACACGGGTGACAAGGCCGAAAGCGCCTTCGCCCCCGATTAACAGCTGTTTGAGATCGGGGCCTGCCGAGACCTTAACCACCCGCGTCATATCGCCAAAGATCTCGCCCGACGGCAGAACCGCTTCGAGCCCGAGGATCTGGTGGCGCATTACTCCATTGCGGAAGGCGAGAATGCCGCCGGCATTGGTCGAGACCATGCCGCCGATGGTCGCCGAGCCCCGCGAACCGAGATCGATGCCGGTGGTGAGGCCATACGTTGCGAGCGCGGCCTGCAAGGCCTCGAGCGTGACGCCGGCTTCCACCTCGACGGTCTCTTCGTCGGCATGGATGGCAAGGATTCGATTGAGCCGGGCAGTGGACAGGAGAACCTCTCCGGCCCGACTTGCGCCACCGCCGACGAGACCGCTCAAGCCTCCCTGCGGGACGATGGCGACATGGTTTGCCCGGCACCAGGAAATCAGCGCGGCGGCCGCTTCCGTCGAGACAGGTTGCGCCATCACGCCCGCGTTGAAGTTCGCCGGGTCTTCACCGGGGTGCCGACCGGCAAGCGCGTCGGGACCCAGGATGCGCAGATCCGGATGCAGGTCGTGAAGCGCGCTGGCGAGGTCGAGGGGCGAAAGGGTCGGATGCGAAGACATGGGGCTGCCTGATCTGTTTGTGGCTTCTTCGCTGGAAAGCCCCGTCGCCGCAAGTCACCCTGCGGCCTTTACCGACCTGTTGGCTCCCGTCAGAGCTCCGCCGGAAAGCCGGGTGCCCGCAGGTCCGTGCCGGTGGCGTCTTCCAGGAGCTTCACCACCTGCGACGACCAGGCGTCGCCGCCATAGGCTGACCGGGCGCGAATGAAGGTCTGCAGCGCATGGGATGCAAGGTCGAGCGGCACGCCGAATTCGCGACCGAAGCCAAGCGCGAAGCCGAGGTCTTTGACGGCGAGATCCATGGTGAAGTTGATGTTGTAGCTGCCGTTTAGGATCACCTGACCCTCGGTCTCGTGCACGAAACTGTTGCCGGAGGAGGCTTTGATGATGTTGAAGGCGTCGGTGAGGTCGATACCGCCCTTCTTCGCCAGCATCAATGCCTCGCCGGTGGCGATCAGGTGGATGAAGGCGAGCATGTTGGTGATCACCTTGATCACCGCTGCCTTGCCGAGCGGCCCGGCGCGAAAAATCTGCTTGCCCATGGCCTGGAAGGCCGGGAGATGCAGGTCGTAGAGATCACTGTCTCCGCCGATGATCACGGTGATTTCGCCGGAGGCGGCCAGATGTACGCCGCCGGTGACGGGCGATTCCAGCATGCGCACACCGGCATCGGCGGCGACCTTGCCGAGACGCAGGACCTCCTGCTCGTCGAGCGTGCTCATCTCGATCCAGGTGGCGCCGGGCTTCAGACCTTTCAGAATGCCGCGCTCGCCGGTCAGCACCCGTTCGCTGACTTTCGGAGAGGGCAGGCAGGTGATGACGGCATCGACGGCTTCGGCCACGGCTTGAGGATCCGCGGCAAAGCGGGCGCCGGCGGCGACCAGCTCCTTGGCATTGTCGGGATCGAGATCATTGACCACGACGGTGAAGCCCGCCCTGACCAGACTGCCGGCGAGATGGCGGCCAAGATGACCAAGCCCGATGAAACCATAAGTGAGTGCCATGTCGTGTTCCCCTGCTGGCGTTTTGGCAGAGACTGCGACAAAGCGGCAAAGGGTTCAAAGGCAGATTTTGGCGAGCGACGCGAGATGGCGCGGAGAGAACAGGTTCACGGTGCTTTTTTCAGGGCCGGGCAGGGCGGCCCGTGCGAGGGACTTCGCCTGGTAGGGATGCAGTCCTCCAACCGACAGAGCCGAAGCCGGTTCGGCCTCAGGTGAGGTCGCTGCGCTCGACCGTGTTCGTTTGTTGGGCAGTCCCGGCGGCAGTCCGCGCATCCGGCCGCGCCATGCCGGCCATGATCTTCGACAGGATTAGCGTTCTGCCCCAGCGGGGCATGCCGGTGAACGAGGCCTCCAGCGCCTTTGCGAGCAGCCCTGGCCGGATCGTGCCACGACGCCCGAGCGCATCAAGCGTGGCAGCGGCGACCACCGAGGCCGGCTGGCTCATGCCCATGACCATATCGGCCCGTGCGGCAAAGCCGCTGGCGATCGGGCCGGGCGCGCAGGCGATGACATCGACCCCTTGCGGGCGAAGCTCGGCGCGCAGCCCCTCGGCGAAGGTCTGGATAAAGGCCTTGGTGGCGGCATAATTGGCGGATTGCGCCACGCCCTGGAAGGCGAGCAGCGAACTCATTAGCACCATGCCGCCCGAGCCGCGTCGCACGAAGCGCTGGGCCATGGCATGGCTGAGCTGCACGACCGCGCGGCAGTTGACGTCGATCATGTCGAGCTCGGTCGCGACGGAAATGCGCGTGAAGGGGCCCGAGGTGCCGAAGCCTGCGGCGGCCACCAGAAGGCCGATGTCGTAATGCGCGGTGGTGCGGATCAACTCCTCCACTTGGTCGGGTTCCGACAGATCGACCGGCAGGACGTCGACCGCGACGCCATGGGCCTTCGCCAGTTCCTCGGCCAGCGCTTCCAGCCGGTCGAGCCTGCGGGCGACAAGCACGAGGCCATAACCGCGCCGGGCCAGTTCGCGGGCGAATTCCCGTCCGATCCCATCCGAGGCGCCGGTCACCAGCGCCAGTGGTCCGTATTTCAGGCTGCCTCTGCGATTAATGTGGCTGAGGGCTTTCGCTGCATCGGTCATTTCACGATCCTCACTGGCAATGTTGACGCTGTCTACTTTACGGATAACGATGGAAGTTGACGCTGTCAACATTGCTGATCTACAAGATTGCGGCTGCTCGCCTTTGTGACCTTGCGCGGGCGCCGTCAGGGAGACAGTTTGGGGACGACGGAGCGGTGTCGCAGCTGGCGCCGGTCAACACGATGCGGGAGCCAATATGCCGAGAACTCGACGCGATCTGCGCGAAGCCTGTCTTGCCGAGGGCATGGCGATCATTGCCAGTGACGGTTTGGAAAAGCTGAGCCTGCGCGAGGTGGCACGAAGGCTCGGCGTGTCGCATCAGGCGCCCTACAAGCACTTTGCCAGCCGCGACCACATTCTGGCGGAGATGGTCTCGCGGGCCTTCGACGCCTTCGCGACCTTCCTGGATGCCCATCCGAAATCCGACAATCCGGATCAGGACATGGCGAACATGGGTGTGGACTATCTGCGGTATGCCCAGGAGCGCCCGCTCGAATATCGCCTGATGTTTGGGACGCCGCTGCCGGATGGCGAGGCCTTTCCCGAGATGATGGCCAAGGCCAAGCACGCCTTTTCGCTTCTCGTCTCAGGCCTGAAGCGCAGGGCACATCTGACGGGCACGGAGCGCAGCGACGACGCTATTCTGCTCGACGCCCTCGTCATCTGGTCTTCGCTGCATGGCCTTGCTTCGGTGAAGAGTTCGTCGGTCCTCCACACCCTCGATCTGCCGCCCGCCCTGATCGAGCGCAGCGACGCGCACATGATCCACGGCCTTTCCGCCTTGATCGCATCGGCCGGGGACCAATCAGCGCATTGACCCTTACGTGCACGTAAGATATTCTGCGACTTCACACCGCCCTGCCGGAATTTGCGCCTTGGCGCGTCGCGCTTCGGCTCGACAATCCGGCTGGGTTTTGTCAAGGAGGAAGGCGGAAAGCACCGCCTGGCGAGGAATGACGAATGAGCACCGAGATGGAACTGCCTGAACGCGAAAGCATGGAATTCGACGTCGTGATCGTGGGCGCAGGCCCGGCCGGTCTGTCGGCGGCGATCCGGCTGAAGCAGGTCAATCCGGACCTGACCGTCGTCGTGCTCGAAAAGGGCGCCGAAGTCGGTGCGCATATCCTGTCCGGTGCCGTGGTGGATCCCATTGGCGTCGACAAGCTGATCCCCGGCTGGCGCGAAGAGGCCGATCACCCGTTCAAGACCGCAGTCACCGACGACCAGTTCCTTTTCCTCGGTCCGGCCGGCTCGGTCCGCCTTCCCAACATGCTGATGCCGCCGTTGATGAACAATCACGGCAACTACATCGTCTCGCTCGGCAATGTCTGTCGTTGGCTGGGCGCCCATGCAGAAGCGCTCGGCGTCGAGATATATCCGGGCTTTGCCGCCTCCGAAGTGCTCTACAACGATGAGGGCGCGGTGATCGGCGTCGCGACCGGCGACATGGGCATCGAGAAGAATGGCGAGCCGGGCCCGGCCTATACCCGCGGCATGGAACTGCTCGGCAAATATGTACTGATCTCGGAAGGCGTGCGCGGCTCCCTCGCCAAGCAGCTGATCGCCAAGTTCGATCTCTCCCGTGAAAGCGACGTGCAGAAGTACGGCATCGGGTTGAAGGAACTCTGGCAGGTCAAGCCCGAGCACCACAAGCCGGGCCTCGTGCAGCACTCCTTCGGCTGGCCGCTCGGCATGAAGACCGGTGGCGGCTCCTTCCTCTACCATCTCGAAGACAACATGGTTGCCGTCGGCTTCGTCGTGCACCTCAATTACAAAAATCCCTATCTCTTCCCGTTCGAGGAATTCCAGCGCTTCAAGACGCATCCGGCGATCGCCAAGACCTTCGAGGGCGGCAAGCGCCTCTCCTACGGCGCACGCGCGATCACCGAAGGCGGCTACCAGTCCGTGCCGAAGCTTTCCTTCCCCGGCGGCGCGCTGATCGGCTGTTCCGCCGGTCTCGTTAACGTTCCCCGCATCAAGGGCAGCCACAACGCCGTGCTTTCAGGCATGCTGGCGGCCGACAAGATCGCCGCAGCCATTGCTGCCGGCCGCGCCAATGACGAGCCGATCGAGATCGAGAACGAATGGCGTTCGACCGATATCGGCAAGGACCTGAAGCGGGTTCGCAACGTCAAGCCGCTCTGGTCCAAGCTCGGCACGGCGCTGGGCGTTGGCCTCGGCGGTCTCGACATGTGGACCAACCAGCTCTTCGGCTTCTCCTTCTTCGGCACGCTGAAGCATGGCAAGACCGATGCCGCCTCGCTCGAGCCGGCAGCGCAACACAAGCCGATCGCCTATCCGAAGCCGGACGGCGTCTTGACCTTCGACCGCCTGTCCTCGGTGTTTCTCTCCAACACCAACCACGAGGAAGACCAGCCGGTCCACCTCAAGGTCAAGGATATGGATCTGCAGAAGCGCTCCGAACTTTGCGTGTTTGCGGGACCGTCGACGCGCTACTGTCCGGCAGGCGTCTATGAATGGGTGGAGAAGGAGGGCGAGCAGACCTTCGTCATCAACGCCCAGAACTGCGTCCACTGCAAGACCTGCGACATCAAGGACCCGAACCAGAACATCAACTGGGTTCCGCCACAGGGCGGCGAAGGACCGGTCTATCCGAACATGTAAGGATCGGATGGCCGGGCCGCAGGGACCGCCTCACAGATTGCCGGCGAAGGGCCGGTCTATCCCAATATGCGAGTTGCCTGGAGGGCGGTCGAAAGACCGCCCTATTTGCTGGCGGTCGCCCCTCGTGAAATCTCGCACTGGACAGGAGCCGCCCGGCCATAGTCTCCTACCGTCCACGAGGGCGATTGAGGGGGTGGCAGCCATGACCGAGACAGAGCCGGGGCCGTTTCGTGCCCAGACGATTGAACTCTTCTTCGATCTCGTCTTCGTCTTCACCATCACCCAGATCACGCACCTGATCGAACATGCTCATGGCCCGGTGGACTTCCTCCATGCGCTGGCGGTGCTGATGCTCGTCTGGTGGATGTATGGCGGCTACATCTGGCTGACCAACCACGCCCACACGCCGAACAGCATGCGCCTTGTCCTGATGGCCGCCATGGCCTGCTTTCTCTTGATGGCCCTCGCGATTCCGGAGAGCGCAGGCGAGGGCCGCTTGCTCTTCGGTGCCGCCTATCTCGCAATCGTGCTTCTGCATTTCGCCGCCTTCGTCTGGCAGGGCGGCCCGGCTGCGGCGCGCGCCATGCTGCGCATCGTCCCGTTCAATCTGGCGGCCGCCCTTCTTGTGCTCAGTTCCGGGCTGTTCGGCGAAAGCTGGAGCTGGATCCTGCTTTTGTCGCCCGCTCTGCTCTATGTCCTGGTCAGCGTTCTCAACACCGGAGAGGGGTTCGCGCTCGATGTCGGGCATTTCGTCGAGAGGCACGGATTGCTGCTGATCATCGTGCTCGGCGAGACCGTCATTTCCACCGGCAGCGGATTTGCCAGTCTGCCGCATGAGTTCTCTGATTTTGCGATCCTCTTCCTCGCTGTCGCGCTGATCGGCGCCCTCTGGTGGAGCTATTTTGACCGCGACGATCAGCGGGCCGAACACAAGATGGCCACCGCCGACAACAGAAGGCGCACCCGCATTGCCCTCTTTGGCTACAATGGCGCACACCTCTTCATGATCGCCGGTCTGATCCTTGTGGCCGCGGGTCTGAAGACCGTTATCGGAGCGCAGATCCATCCGACCATTGCCGCGGATGCCCATGCCCCCGCAGCAGCGCATGGCAGCGATGCCCTGTTGCTGTATGGGCTCGCCCTTTACCTTGCCTCGGATACGGCGTTTCGCGCCATTCTGCAGCTTCGCCCGATTTCTGTTCGCCTCGCGGGAGCAGCCCTTGGCCTGGCGCTTGCGGTGCTGGCACCCCTGCATGGCCTGCCGATGCTCGCAGCAGCGCTTGCTCTGATTGTCGTTGTCCTCTTTGCGGAAAACCGGATGCAGGGCAGGGCCGTCCCGAAAGGCTGAAGCGACAGTGATCTGCCCCATCTTCGCCATCGATGTTAACGGCAGCCCTTAGATTTAACCCGTCATTAACCATAAATTCCTAGGCTCCTCGGCAACGAATCGTACCTTGAGGACGCCTGAATCATGAGCATTTCCCGCCGCGGTCTCCTGTTCGGCCTGCCGCTTTTCCTGGCCGGCTGCCAGTCCGTTCCCAACCAGCAGGCCATGTATGGCGATGTCCCGGATGAGCCGCATCCGCTGAAGAAGGTGCCGATCGAAAAGATCAAGCCGGAGCTGCGCCGTCAGGAAGTGGCCTACGAGACCCCCCATCCGGCAGGGACCATCGTGGTCGATACGCCCGCACGCCGCCTGTACTACGTATTGGGTGGCGGCCGTGCCATGCGCTACGGTATCGGCGTTGGCCGTGCAGGCCTGGCGCTTGCCGGAAACGCCTATGTCGGTCGCAAGGCGGAATGGCCGACCTGGACCCCGACGCCCAACATGATCCGTCGCGATCCGGAAAAGAACCGGAAATACGCAGGTGGTCTGCCCGGCGGTCCGAATAACCCGCTCGGCGCCCGCGCGATGTATCTCTACCGTGGTGGCAACGACACCATGTTCCGCATTCACGGCACCAACCAGCCGTGGTCGATCGGTCAGGCCATGTCGTCGGGCTGCGTCCGCATGATGAACCATGACGTCATCGATCTCTACGCCCGTGTCGGCGTCGGCTCCAAGGTCGTGGTGATGCAGGCCTGAGCGTCTGATCACGCAAAATTCAAACTGGGCCGCCGGATCTCTCCGGCGGCCCATTTTCGTTATAATTCCCGTTACTTGCACACGACCTGTCACGATGACGCGACCAGGCTGGCTCTCGCGCAACTTCGCCCCAATCTCCCTGCAATGAAACTTTCAGGCGCGATCGTGCGTCGTGTGTCCTGTTGACGCTGTGTCGACCAATTCCGACCGGCTTCAGGCTTTTCGCCTGGGACGGCCAGGGCTAAGTGGGAACAGACGCGCCGCTCGTCGGATGCGTCGAAGTTTGAGAAGGGATTTTGAATGGCTCGCGATATGAACGCCGGCTTGTCGGACCTTGGTGGTTGCCAGATCGAGGCAACTCTCCAGCTGCTCGACGGCAAGTGGAAGGGTGTCATCCTCCACCATCTCCTCAAGGACGAAGTCCTCCGCTTCAACGAACTGGTGAAGCGCCTGCCGTCGATCACCCACCGCATGCTGTCGAAGCAGCTTCGTGATATGGAAGTCGCCGGCCTCGTCGCACGCACCGTCTATCCGGTCGTGCCGCCGCGGGTCGATTATTCCCTGACTCCCCTTGGCCGTAGCCTGGAGCCAGTCCTCAATGCCATCGGCCGCTGGGGCCAGGAAAACCTGGTCGCTGTCGAAGGCGCAACGTTGAAGCCGAGCGAACGCCCGGTCGGCAGTGCCGCCATCATGCGCTCGGCCGCTTAATTAAGCCGATGAAGCCGCCGGTGAAGGCGGCCTCGGCGAGAGCGCTTGCCTCGATCTCAGGCTGGAAAACCTTCCAGCACGATCTTGCCGCGAGCCCGGTTGCTCTCGATGATCTGATGCGCCTTGCGCAGGTTCTCAGCCGTGATCGGCCCAAGCACGGTATCGAGCGTGGTGCGGATCTTGCCCGCATCGATGAGCTCGGCAACATGGGTCAGAAGCTTGTGCTGCTCGATGATATCTGGCGTCTGAAACATCGGGCGCGAGAACATGAACTCCCAGTGCAGCGACACGACCTTCATCTTGAAGGCGAGAATGTCGAAACCTTCGGGGAAGTCGTCGATGAGGCAGATGCGGCCCATCGGCGCGATGATCTCCGCCATGGCCAGCCGATGCTGACTGGAATGCGTTACGGAGAAGATGAAGCCGGGAGCACCGATCCCGAGTGCCGCATATTCTGCAGCCAGCGGCTTGCTGTGATCGATGACGTGATCGGCGCCAAGCGACTTTGCCCACTCTGCGGTCTCCGGCCGTGAGGCCGTCGCAACGACGGTCAGGTCGGTCAGTTCCTTGGCGAGCTGGATGGCGATCGAACCGACACCACCCGCACCACCGGTAATCAGGATTGCGCGCGCGGCACCAAGCACGGGATCCTTGACCTTGAGCCGGTCGAACAGCGCCTCATAGGCGGTGATGGCCGTAAGCGGCAGGGCAGCCGCCTCTGCAAAGCTCAGCGACTTCGGCTTGATCCCGACGATGCGTTCATCGACGAGGTGATATTCGGCATTCGTACCCGGCCGGCCGATCGCGCCCGCGTAGTAGACCTCGTCGCCCGGCTTGAAGAGCGTCACATCCGGGCCGACTGCCTTCACGACACCGGCTGCATCGTAACCGAGGATACGGGCTTCGCCTTCGGGCGGTGTCTGATTGCGACGCACCTTGGTATCGACCGGATTGACCGAGACCGCCTTGATCTCGACCAGAAGGTCGCGACCGGTCGCAACCGGCATGGGCAGGTCGAGATCGACCAGCGCGGTATCCGAGGTAATGGGTTGGTTCTTGTAAAAACCGATGGCGCGCATGGAAAACTCCTGTCTCGCGTTTGAACGCTGCCCATTAAGGACATAGATGGGAGTTTCGCAAGAATGCACATTTTGTGTTTGTAGGCACGAAATGGAGCCTCGGTATCAGAAAGGATACTCTTAATGTCGCGACCGCGCGCCAAGATGACCAACAATTTTCCGGGCTGCCCGGTCGAAACGACGCTGAGTTTCCTCGACGGCAAATGGAAGGGCGTGATCCTCTATCATTTGCTGACGGATGGCACGCTGCGCTTCAGCGAATTGCGCCGCAGACTGCAGGCGGTCACCCAGCGCATGCTGACGAAGCAATTGCGCGAACTGGAGGAGCAGGGACTTCTGACCCGCACCGTCTATCCGGTCGTGCCGCCGCGAGTCGACTATGCCCTGACCCCGCTCGGCCAGAGCCTGCGGCCAGTCATCATGATGCTGGAACAATGGGGCAGCCGTCACGTCGAATGCAAGGACGGTGAGCGCCGCGTCATCGAACCCGCGGCGATCGAGGAGACCGCCTCAGCCGCGTGACGGTTTCTTTTCCAGTGCGACGGAGATGAGGAAGATGACGAGGCCTAGAGCCGAGAGGACCGAGCCGACATAGCCGGTGGCGCCGTAGCCGTAGCCCGCCGCAATGACGATACCGCCGAGCCAGGCGCCGAGCGCGTTGGCGATGTTGAAGGCGGAGTGATTGGTGGCAGCCGCCAGCGTCTGGGCGTCCGCCGCCACGTCCATCAGGCGGGTCTGTACCGCCGGGCAGGCGGCAAAGCCGCAGCCGGTGAGGAAGACGCAGATGCACAGCATCGTCGGATTGTGGGCCGTGAGTGAAAAGATGGCCATGAGCACGATGTTGAAGGCGAGCATGCCGCCGATCGTGCCGTTGAGCGAATAATCCGCCATCCGGCTGCCGACGACATTGCCGACATTCATGCCGATGCCGAAGAGTGCCAGCACCACGGCAACCATACTGGCGGAAAGACCGGCAGTGTCCGTCACGGTCTTTGCGATGTAGCTGAAGATCGCGAACATGCCGCCAAAGCCGACGGCCGCCACAGCGAAGGACAGCCAGACCTGAAGCCGTCCAAAGGCCGATAGCTCACGGCGAATGCTGGCGCCTTCTGCAACCTCGTCCTTAGGCAGATAGAGCGCGATCAGCGCCACGGTGATGGCGCCGATGGCGGCCACCATCAGGAAGGCAGCCCGCCAGCTCATCAGCTGGCCGAGAAAGGTCGCGATCGGTGTGCCGACAAGCGTTGCAATGGTCAGCCCGAGCATCACCCGGCCGACCGCTCTGACGCGCCGGTTGGGTGCCGCCATGGAGGCCGCAACCAGGGCTGCGACGCCGAAATAGGCACCATGCGGCAGTCCGGTGACGAAGCGCAGCAGGGTGAAGCTTGTAAATTCGGTGGCAAGCGCACTCGCAAAATTGCCGATCGCAAACAGACCCATCAGGAGCAGAAGCAGCGTCTTGCGCGGCAGCTTGGCGGCAAGTGCAGCGATGATCGGTGCACCGATGACGACGCCGAGTGCATAGGCGCTGATCACGTGACCCGCCTGGGGCACGGTCACCCCGTAGGTCTGCGCCACCTCGGGCAGAAGGCCCATGATGACGAACTCGCCGGTCCCAATCCCGAAACCGCCGGCAGCCAGTGCAATCTCGATCAGCGCGATCGTCGCGGGTGTCAGCGCAGGTGACGTCTCAATCTGCGAGGGGAGGGACGGGGCAATGTCTGTCATCAAAACACCATGGAGCCGCACGAATGTCGCACGGCGCAAATGCGCTTCCGGGGAAGCCGGGATGAAAAGGGGAGCCGTCAGGCTGCTAGGGAAGAAGAATTGTTGTTTATCATATCAGTGTGCGCTGCGGCAAAGGCTTTTGCCCGCCACCTTGAAATTTGCTCGCACTCTATCGATCTGCAGGCATATGCCGAAACTTTTGAGCGGTCGGCACGTTTTGAGCTTTGGCCCGTTCGGGCCTTTGAAAGGGCGAGATGAAGATCAAGGCGGTACTCAATCGCGACGGTGGCACCTTCAAGACCACCGATATGCAATCCTATTGCGAAAGTGCGACCCGCGCCTTTGCGGCGAAAGGGCATGACCTTGTCTGCGACGTGGTCGCCGGCGACGATGTCGTGCGCGCGCTCGAGGCCGCAAGCAAGGAGGCTGGCGTCGAAGCCCTCTTGGCCGGCGGCGGTGACGGGACGATTTCGACGGCCGCAGGCATTGCCTGGAAGGCGGAGTTGCCGCTCGGGATCATTCCGGCAGGCACGATGAACCTCTTTGCCCGCTCGCTGAAGCTGCCGCTCGACATCTGGAAGGTTCTCGATGTCCTTGCCGACTCCATCGTCGTCAATGTCGACATCGCGACCGCAAACGGCCGACCTTTCGTCCATCAGTTCTCAGCCGGCCTGCATGCCCGCATGGTGCGCATGCGCAACCAGATGAGCTTCGGCTCTCGGCTTGGAAAAATGCGGGCGAGCACGAGCGCTGCCTTTGGCGTGATGCTGGATCCGCCACGTTTCGAAGTGGTGTTCGACATCGACGGGGACGGCCGCAGCGATGAGCACCCCGTTTCGGCGATTTCGGTGTCCAACAATCCGCTCGGCAACAACTCGCTGTTCTTCGCCGACCGCGTCGATACAGGCCAGCTTGGAGTCTATCTGGCGGCACCCCTCGAGCCCACGGGTGTCGGCAAGCTCGCCTTCGACATTCTGCGCGGCAAGTTCAAGGAAAACGAAGCGGTGACTGCTTCGACTGCCCGCAAAGTCCACCTGCACTTTCCCAAGCATCGCAAGGGAGCCGCCTGTGTGCTGGACGGCGAGTTGCTGCGAATGCCGGCCGATGTGGAATTGACCATCCATCCAGGCGAGCTGAAGGTGCTGGTCGCGCCGCCACAGCCCGAGGCCTGAACGCAAACGGCGCCCGTTGGGGGCGCCGTTTTCATGTTGGATTAATCTCTCGTCAGTGGCTGAAAGCCGCTGCGATCAGGTCGCGGGTATAATCCTCCCGCGGGTGATCGAAGATCGCCTGCGTCTCACCTTCTTCGACGATCTTGCCGTTTTTCATCACGACCACATGGTCCGACATCGCCCGGATGACCGAGAGGTCGTGGCTGATGAAGACGTAAGACAGCCCGTGCTTGTCCTGCAAATCACGCAGCAGTTCGATCACCTGACGCTGTACCGAGCGGTCGAGCGCCGAGGTCGGCTCGTCGAGGATGACGACCTTGGGCTTGAGGATCATCGAACGCGCGATCGCGATGCGCTGACGCTGGCCGCCGGAGAACTCGTGCGGGTAGCGGTTGCGTGCCGCCGGATCGAGCCCGACTTCCTTCAGCGCGGCAATGGCCCGGGCGTCGCGCTCGGCCCGCGAAAGCTGTGGCTCGTGCACGTAGAGCCCCTCGGTGATAATCTCGCCGACGGTCTGGCGCGGCGAAAGCGAACCATAGGGATCCTGGAACACCAGCTGCAACTGACGGCGGAACGGTCGCATGCCGGCCCGGTCGAGGTTGGAGATGTCGGCGGTCTCGAAGCGGAAAGCTCCTTCGGCCGCCAGCAGCTTCAAAAGCGCACGACCCAGCGTCGATTTGCCGGAACCGGATTCACCGACGATGCCGATGGTCTGCCCCTGTTTCAGCCGCAGGCTTACCTTGTCCACCGCCCGGAATGTGCGGTTGGGTCGCAGGAAGCCGCCGCTGCCGATGTCGAAATCGACCGTGACATTGCGACCTTCCAGAACGACCGGCGCGTCGTCGGCCGGAGCCGGCTTGGTGCCAGAGGGTTCGGCGGCGAGCAGCATCTTTGTATACTCGTGCTGCGCATTGCCGAAGATCGAGTCGCGGCTTCCCTGTTCGACGATCTCACCCTTGCGCATCACCACCACACGGTCTGCGACGTGTTTGACCACGCCGAGGTCATGGGTGATGAGCACGATCGCCATGCCGAAGCGCTTCTGCAGATCGGCAAGCAGGGTCAGGATCTGCGCCTGGATGGTGACGTCGAGCGCCGTAGTCGGTTCGTCGGCGATCAGAACATCCGGCTCGTTCGCCAAGGCCATGGCGATCATCACGCGCTGGCGCTGGCCACCCGACATTTCGTGCGGATAGCTGTCAATGCGGCGTTCCGGGTCCGGAATGCCGACGAGCTTCAGAAGTTCGAGCACGCGCGCGCGGGCCTCTTGCTTGCTCAAACCACGATGGTGGATCAGCGGCTCGGCGATCTGCTTGCCGATCCGGTACAGCGGATCGAGCGAAGTCATCGGCTCCTGAAAGATCATGGTGATCTTCGAGCCGCGCACCTTGTTCAGTGTCGCAAGCGGCTGGCCGACGAGGTTGGTGCCGCCATAGACGGCCTGGCCGTACACGCTGCCGTTCTTGGCGAGCAGGCCCATGATGCCCATCATCGTCTGGCTCTTGCCGGAGCCACTTTCGCCGACGATGGCGAGCGTTTCGCCCTTCTTCACGTCGAAGCTGATTCCCTTGACCGCTTCCACGCTGCCATCGGGGGTCTGGAACGTCACTTTGAGGTCGTTGACGGTGAGGACCGGTGTCATCTGGTTCGTCTCCATCTCAGCGATCCTTCGGGTCGAGCGCATCGCGCAGGCCATCGCCCACGAAATTCAGCGCAAAGAGCGTCGCGACGAAGAAGATGGCCGGGAAGATCAGCAGCCAGGGCGCGCCCTGCATGTTCTTCGTACCTTCCGAAATCAGCGTGCCCCAGCTTGCCAGCGGCGCCTGGACGCCAAGGCCGAGGAAGGACAGGAAGCTTTCGGTCAGGATCACCTGCGGCACGACAACCGTGACGAAGACGATGACCGGGCCGATCGTGTTCGGGATAATGTGGCGGCGGATGATCTGCCAGTCGGTGAGACCGAGCGCCTCCGCCGCTCCGACAAACTCGCGGCGTTTCAGCGACAGCGTCTGGCCGCGCACGATGCGGGCCATTTCCAGCCATTGCACTGCCCCGATCACCACGAAGATCAGCACGACCGATCGCCCGAAGAAGACGACGAGCACGACGACGAGGAACACGAAGGGCAGGGAGTAGAGGATCTCGACGAAGCGCATCATCACGTTATCGATGCGGCCGCCGAGATAGCCGGAGGTGGCGCCGTAGATGACGCCGATGCCGAGCGACACAAGGCTCGCGGCCAGTCCCACGGCAATCGAGATCTGCCCGCCGAGCATGACGCGCACCAGAAGATCGCGTCCGTTCGTGTCGGTACCGAAGGGGAAGTAAACCTGGTCGACCTTGCCGGTCACGGTCATGGTCAGCCCGTCCTCGCTCTGCGAAGTGACGGTGCTTTCCTTGAACTCGTTGGAGCGGT
Organism: Rhizobiaceae bacterium; assembly: GCA_027484835.1. GTDB lineage: Bacteria > Pseudomonadota > Alphaproteobacteria > Rhizobiales > Rhizobiaceae > Allorhizobium. The sequence goes on from JAIXSF010000424.1 coordinate 35,655, forward strand.
CGAAATAGCGCACGGTGCGCGGATCGATCTTGCGCGAGGAGGAGAGGACTGCGGTGAACGTGCCGTCCTCGACGTTGAGGCTCTGAAGCTCGACGCGGGCACGTTTGGCGACACCTTCGGCGACATCCTGCAGCGATTCCGGATCCGGCCGCGGCGATAGGCTTGGCGGAACGGTGACATAGGAGGCGAATACCTGGTCGTAGGTATGCGGTACGAAAAGCGGACCGGCAAAGGAGAAAAGCGCGATCAGGAACAGCATCACGCAGCCGGCCATAGCCGCCTTGTTGCGCTTGAAGCGCAGCATGGCCAGTTCGGTCAGGCTGCGACCCGTGACTTCGCCGGGCGAAGCGCTCTGAGAAACAGAAGTATCAGTCATTGCGGACCCTCGGATCGAGCAGGCCATAGGCGATATCGACCAGCAGGTTGAAGACGATCACGAACACGGCGACGAGAATGACGGTGCCCATGACGAGGGGATAGTCGCGGTTGAGCGCGCCGAGCACGAAGTAGCGTCCGACACCGGGAATGGTGAAGATGCTCTCGACGACGGCCGAGCCGGTGAGAAGCGCGGCCGCACAGGGTGCCAGATAAGAGACGACCGGCAGCATGGCGCCGCGCAGTGCGTGCGTGACCACCACCACGCGGGCCGGCAGGCCATAGGCGCGCACGGTGCGGATGTGGTCGGCATTCAGCGCCTCGATCATCGAGCCGCGGGTGAGGCGGGCAAAGACGGCAAGCTGGGGCAGGGCAAGCGCCGTCATTGGCAGGATCAGGTTCTGCCAGCCGCCGTCACCCCAGCCGCCGGCCGGAAGCCATGAAAGCATGACGGCGAAGATCAGGGTGAGGACCGGACCGACGACGAAGTTCGGCACGGTGACGCCGACGGTGGCGAAGGCCATCAGGCCGAAGTCGAGCGCGCTGTTCTGGCGAAGAGCCGCAATCGTGCCGAGGATCACGCCGCCGATAAGGGCGATCAGGATCGCATAGAGCCCGAGTTCGATCGAATAGGGCAGGGCCTTGCCTATCAGTTCCGCGACCGTGTTGTCCTTGTAGATGAAGCTCGGGCCGAAATCACCGGTCACAGCATTGCCGAGATAGTTCAGATATTGCCGCCAGAGCGGCTGGTCGAGCTGATAGGTGGCCATGATGTTGGCCATGGTCTGCGGCGGAAGCGGACGTTCGAGGCTGAACGGACCGCCAGGCGCGAAGCGCATCAGGAAGAACGAGATCGTCACGACGACGAACACGGTGGGCACGGCGCTCATAAGCCGGCGCAGAACGAATGAGATCATGGTGATAAAAGCCGACGCGCGACAGCCTCATGCTGCCGCGCGTCGATCCCTGTTTTCGTTATTCGGAAACGCTCAGGAACTTCGACAGGTGCTCGTTGACCGGGTTGTCGCCCCAGCCGGAGACACGCGAAGACACGAGCCACAGGTTCGCCGTGTTCATCAGCGGCGCGATCGGCTGGTCGTTCATCAGGATGGCCTCGGCCTTCTTGAGGATCTCCATGCGCTTGGCCGGATCCTGTTCCTCATAGGACTGCTTCAGAAGCGCGTCATATTCCTCGTTCTTGTACTTGCCGTAGTTGAACGTGACGTTGGTGCTGACATTCAGCGCCAGGAAGTTTTCCGGATCGGCGTAGTCGGCCGACCAGCCGGCGCGAGCGACGTTGAACTTGCCACCTTCCTGCAGGTAGGCGTAGTGCGAGGCGACGTCGAGGTTCACCAGCGACACCTTGGCGTTGAAGGTGTTCTTCCACATGTCGGCAACGGCGGTTGCGACGCGCTCGTGGTTGGCATTGGTGTTGTAGCGGATCTCGATTTCGAGCGGCTTGCCGCCTTCACCGTAACCGGCAGCCTTCATCAGCTCGATGGCTTTGTCTTCGCGGTCGATCTGCGAGAGTTCGGCGAAATCGGGCTTCGGACCATCGCCGTAGCCTTCGAGGCCCGGGGGGACCATGTTGTAGGCCGGAAGCTGTGCGCCGGCATAGATTTCCTCGGCGAGGAAGTCACGATCGATCGCCATCGACAGAGCGCGACGGACGTTCACGTCGTTGTAGGGCGGCTCGCGGTTGTCGAAGACGTAGTAGTAGGTGGCAAGACCAGGCGTGACATGGACCTGGTCGTTGTAGCTGCCGCGCAGGCGCTCGATCTGGTCGGCGGAGAAGTTGTAGACGAGGTCCAGTTCCTTCGCCTCGAAGCGGCGGACGGAAGCGGCATCATCGTCGATCGGGTAGAAGATGACCTTGTCGAGCTTGACGTTTCCGGCATCCCAGTACTTGTCGTTCTTGACGACGGTCAGCGTGTCGTTCGGGACATGCGCTTCAAGCTTGAAGGCGCCGTTCGACACCATGTTGCCGGGCTTCACGAACTGGTCGCCGAACTTTTCGAAATTGGCCTTGCTGATCGGCAGCGCGGTGTAATGCGCCAGAAGCTGCAGGAAGAAGGGGGTCGGACGCTCGAGCGTGATCTCGAGGGTCTTGGCATCGATTGCCTTCACGCCGAGCTGGTCGATCGGCACTTCACCCTTGTTTGCCTTTTCGGCGTTCTTGATCGGGTAAAGAATATTGGCGTATTCGGCGGCGGTCTTCGGGTCTTCCAGGCGACGCATCGCAAAGACGAAGTCTTCAGCCGTAACCGGCGAGCCATCCGACCAATTTGCGTTGTCGCGGAGCTTGAAGGTGTAAACGGTTTCGTCGTCGGAGACGGTCCAGCTCTCGGCGGTACCGGGAACGATCTTGCCGTTGGCGTCGAAGATGGTCAGACCTTCGAACAGGTCACGCACGACGAAGCCTTCGATGTCGATCGAGATATGGGCGTAGTCGAGCGTCTGCGGCTCGCCGCCATTGCCACGATGCAGAACGGCTTCAGCGAGGGCCTGGCTTGCGCCGGTGAGAAGGGTGCCAAGGAGAAGGGCTGTTCCGAGCAGCCGGCGTTTGTGAATTGTCATTGGAAGTCTCCCAGTTACGTTTACGGAAACGGGAGAGAAGATCATTCACCCTGCAGGCGCAACCCGCATTTTTGACAGATACCTTATTTTTGGGGTGGAAAAACAAAGGCCAAACTGTGACTTGGCACGAAGATTTCGTGTGACGGTTTCGTGACGAAATAATATTATCGCGCCATCTGCTGCGCAGAATGCGACAGGCGCGACCGGGGAGCCGCGCCTGCAGGGTTCTCACCAGCCGGAGGAGAAGTCAGATCCGCGGCAGATAGGTCTGGTAATCGAAGCTCGACACGGTGCGCAGATAGGCCATGGCTTCCTTGCGCTTGGTGTCGCCATAGATGCGCTGATATTCGGCGCCGAAAATGTCCTTGATGAAGGCGGAGGCGCGGAAGCGCTCGACCGCCGTCAGGAAATCATAGGTCAGCATGTCGGGGTTTTCAGGTGCGCTATCGGGCGTCGTGACCGGACCCGGATCGAGGTCTGCTTCTAGTCCAAGCAGGATGCCGCCGAGGATGGCGGCAAGCAGCAGATGCGGATTGGCGTCGGCGCCTGCCACACGATGTTCGATGCGGGCGGCGGGGCCGTCCTTGTCCGGAATGCGGATCGCCGTGCCACGATTGCCGAAACCCCAGTCGATCTTGTCGGGCGCAAAGGAGCCCGGCTGGAAGCGGCGATAGGAATTGGCAAAGGGCGCGAAGATCAGCTGCGCATCCTGCATGCTCTTCAGCATGCCGGCGGTGATCGACTTCAGCTTCACCGGATCGCCGCCCTTGGCGTCGAGGATGTTTTTCCCGTCTTTGTCGATGATCGAGGCATGCACATGCAGCCCGGAGCCGGCGTGGTCGCCATAGGGCTTGGCCATGCAGGTGGCTTTGAGCCCATGCCGGCGGGCGGCGAAATCGACGACGCGCTTGAGGTAAATGCAGTCGTCGGCGGCAGCCATCGGGTCCGGCTTGTGCAGTAGGTTGACCTCGAACTGGCCCGGGCCGAATTCGGCGGTCGTCGCATCGGCCGGCAGGCCCATGTGGTCGCAATATTCGCGCACGGTCTCAAGGAAGTCTTCCATCGCAGCCGTCGCGCGCATGTCATAAAGCTGGTAGCCCTCAACCTCGCCGTTCATGACCAGCGCCTTCGGAGGCATCGGCACGCCGGTCTCGCGGAAATCCGGCTCCATGACATAGAATTCAAGCTCGGTCGCCACGACCGGCGTCAGGCCCTTCTCCTCGAAACGCTTCACCACGCTGGCCAGAATGGCGCGCGGGCAGACGTAATGCGGCTCGCCGGAGAGCGTATGCATGGTGGCGAGCACCTGCTTGGAGCCGGCGGGACCCCAGGGAAGTGTCGTCAGCGAATTCTTGTCCGGCGTGCAGATACCGTCGGGGTCGCCGAGCGTCAGGGAGATCTTCGTGATGTCGTCGTTGTCGTCACCCCAGATGTCGAGCGACTGGGTCGAAGCCGGCAGACGGACCGTGTTCTTCCAGACCTTGTCCTCGGCTTTCAGCGGGATCATCTTGCCCCGCAGGTCGCCATTCATGCCGACGAGCAGCACCTCGATGCGCGCGGAGGGATCGGCTGCAGTGAGATCGGCGGCCTCGGTCGGTGATGTCATGGGAAACTCTCGTTGGCTTTCAGGGCGGATTTGGCCGGAGGAACGCGGCAATCGGTGCCTTGCCAAACGCGTTTTGGACGGTCATGTTCGTAGCCGATAATGTTCCGCCTTTCAATGCGGGGCAAGGCAGGCACGCGGACC
>JAIXSF010000375.1 GCA_027484835.1 Rhizobiaceae bacterium
GGCTTGAACAGCTTGTCGAGGCCTGCCTCATCGATGCCGATACCGGTGTCTTCCACCTCGAAACGGATCATCAGCTTGCCTTCGCGGTAGAAGTCGCGCAGGCGGAGCGTAACAGTGCCCTGATGGGTGAATTTGACGGCGTTGGACAGAAGATTGAGCAGGACCTGGCGCAGACGCGTCGGGTCGGTCTTGACGTAGAGCGCCTGCAGCGAATCCGGCAGGTCGAGGATCACGGTGTTCTCGTGAACGTCGGCGCGACCGCGGATGATGCTGACAGTGCTTTCGGCGAGCGCGCAGACGTCGAAGGCGCGCTCTTCGAGTTCGAGCTTGCCATGCTCGATCTTAGAGAAGTCGAGGATCTCGTTGATGATCTCCAGCAGTGCCTCGCCGGAAGAGCGGATCGTCTTGACGCTGGAGAGCGTATCCTCGGGCAACTCGGACAGCTCCAGCAATTCAGACATGCCGAGGATCGCGTTGAGCGGCGTGCGGATCTCGTGGCCCATGGTCGCCATGAACTGTGACTTTGCCCGGTTGCCGGCGTCGGCTGCCTCGTAGGCTTCGCTGAGCTGGGTCGCCATGACCTGCAGTTCGTGGCTGGAGCGGCGTACCGACCGGAGCTGGCGATTGAGTGTGACGATCAAGAAGACCACCGACACCATCAGCAGAGACAGCATGACCGTGGAGGACCGCTCCAGGTTCAGGATTGTCGCGCGGCTTTCGGCGCGCTCGAAGCTGACGCGCGTGTTTGTGTAGAGAAGGAAGTCCTCGGCCGCCCTGCCCATCGAAACCATCGAGGTTTCAAGCTGCTGCAACTGGGCCTGCGACGGCATCACGCCGGTGGTATAGGCGTCGAAGATCGGCTGCATCGCCTGCACCACACCAGTGATGTCCGCGATGTAGCGGCGGATCTTCTCATCGCCGGAGAAATAGGTACCGAACTTCGCCTGATCGAGAATGGCGATGCGCGAATAAAGAATGTCGTAGCGCAGCGCCAGCTCGTCGAAAAGCTTCGGGGTCGGTTCGTCGCGGCGAACATTGGCCAGGCTATGGCTCATCTGTCGCACTTCGCGGTCGAGCTGGTAGACCGACCAGAGCGAGTTCTCGCGCACTCCGTCTTCCATGATGCGGTACTGACGGGCGATGTCGACGAAGAGAACGAGCAGAACAAGCAGGAGCACGGCCGAAACAGTCTGCAGGACGAAGGCAACCGTGCCTCCGCCTGCAAATTTCCGTGCTGTTGCTCCTGCCAATGTCACTTGCCGACCTCGATTTCCTTGATCTGCCAGACAGAGCGCGAGAAGTACTTCTCGTTGTAGAGACCGGCGTCGAGATCGAATGGATAGACCAGCATCAGCGGTCCCTTGTCGCGGATCGACATCGGCTTGCCGTCGAGCTTGGTCGCGAGGATCGTGTCGAGCTTGGCGTCTTCTGCCGGTACGTCTGCGGCGTAATCGTTCAGCGCGCGCACTTTGAGGCTGGTGCCGGTCGCGCCGACTGCCGCCAGAATCTCACGCAGCAACGGACCTTCGAACGTCACCTTGCCGGTGGTCCACGGTGTTTCCATCTCGCCTTTCCGGCCGGCCAGCTTTTCCAGCATCGCCATATCGAATTGCGCGGTGTCGTCTGCATTGGTGTTCGAAATTTCACCCTTCACCGTCAGCACGACAGGGCCTGTCGGCGCCTCAAGGGCGAGCGCTGCGGTTGTGGTCATAACGCTTGCGAGAAGCGCTACAAGAATGCTCTTCATCGTCTGTTCTCCTTTGACGTCAGGCTGAGCGAAGTTCGGGGTGGACTGCGGTCGAGCCGAGGTGATCGGCCAGCAGCTTGCGGAAGGCGACCGCCTCGACCGGCTTGTGCAGAAAATCAGTGATTCCGGCGGCCTGAGCTTCTTCGCGAAGGCGCGGTCCGTCGTCGGCTGTCACCATCACGGCCGGAACGTCGCGATAGCGATCCATCAGCCGTACAGCCTTTACAAACTGCAGGCCGGACATGCCCGGCAGCATATGATCGACGATCAGCATCTCAAAGTGTTCTGCATGGCAGAGCATCAGCGCCGTATTGCCGTCGCCGGCGACCTTGATCTCCTGAACCGTGACCTTCTTTGCCAGGTGCTTGAGGATCATTGCATTGGTCGGATTGTCTTCGACAATCAATATTGCCATTTCCTTACCCCCATCAACACGCCCCAGAAGGGCACCGCCAGCCGTCCAGCCCGGGCGGGAACTGCGTTAATCATTCATGGAGGAGTTGTATCAGGGGGAGGCTGAAATTCGCTGAACCAAACCGGTACAATTTTACCGATGGCACATTTAATTAGAATTTAAGAATTTAAGCGGTCTCGACTAGACCTTGCGGCACGGCAATCAGAACACATCGAAGGTGAAATCAGCAACGTGGCTGCGTTCCAGAACGAGTCGGCCATTCGGCAGATCGTTGCTTTCCACTTTCGCTTCGATCTGTGCCGGAGTGAGACCATAATGGGTCCAGCGTGCTCGCAGACGCCGCTCCAGTTCCTCGATTGGCGGGGCGACCATGACCGTCAGGTCAAAGAGGTCGATGAGACCGGCCCAGCGTCCTTGCTGCAGGAGGAGATAATTGCCTTCCGCGATCACGATGCGATCTTCGGCGGCGATACACCGGGCGGCCGAAATAGCGAGTTCGCGCGACCGGTCAAATACGGGCGTGAAGACTTCGCCCCCGGCTTTTACCGCGCGCAGCAGATCAGTCAGGCCACGAACATCGAAGGTATGAGGTGCGCCCTTGCGTGCCAAGTCCCCGCGCGCTTCAAGGATTTCATTGTCGAGATGGAAGCCGTCCATCGGCAGGACGGCACTCCTGTGGCCTCGTTCCGCGAGGATCTCATGGAGACGGTCTGCAAGCGTAGACTTACCTGCGCCCGGAGGGCCCGAGACACCGACAAGCAAGCGGGCGCCACTTTGCGCCCGCCGCTCGATCTCAGACAGAAGATCCTCGAGAGCCAGGCTCATGCCGCCAGTCCGGCCTCGGGTGCAGGACGAGCACCGGTCATGAAGGCCCCGGCGTCCGACATGGTGTAGTCCTTCGGGTTGATAACGCAGAGGCGCTTGCCGAGGCGGTGAACGTGGATGCGATCCGCCACTTCAAAGACATGCGGCATGTTGTGCGAAATCAGGACAATCGGCATGCCGCGCGAGCGCACGTCGAGGATCAGTTCAAGCACCTTGCGGCTTTCCTTGACTCCGAGGGCTGCGGTCGGCTCGTCGAGAATGATGACCTTGGAGCCGAAGGCTGCCGCGCGTGCAACGGCCACACCCTGACGCTGACCACCCGACAGTGTTTCCACCGCCTGGTTGATGTTCTGGATGGTCATCAGGCCGAGTTCCGAAAGCTTGTCGCGGGCGAACTTCTCCATTGCCGGTCGATCGAGCTTGCGGAAGACCGAACCCATGACACCCGGCTTGCGGATTTCGCGACCGAGGAACATGTTGTCGGCAATCGACAGTGCGGGCGACAGAGCGAGGTTCTGGTAGACGGTCTCGATGCCGGCCTTTCGGGCCTCGATCGGCGAGCGGAAGTTGATCGGCTTGCCTTCGAGGCGGATCTCGCCTTCGTCCGGTGTGACGGCACCGGAGATCGCCTTGATCAGCGAGGACTTGCCGGCACCGTTGTCGCCGATGACGGCGAGGATCTCGCCCGGATAGAGGTCGAAGTCTGCCTGGTCGAGGGCGGTGACGCGACCGTAGCGCTTGACCAGACCGCGGGCGGTGAGAATGGGTTCCTTGGTCATCAGCCTGCTACCTTTCTGATCCACTGGTCGATTGCCACGGCGGCGATGATGAGAACGCCGATCAAGAGATAGGTCCATTGCGGATCCGTGCCGATCAGGCGCAGACCAAGCTGGAAGACACCGACGATCAGCGCCCCGAACAGCATGCCAAGGACAGAACCGCGTCCGCCGAAGAGCGAGATGCCGCCGATAACCACGGCCGTGATGGATTCGATATTGGCGAACTGGCCGGCGGTCGGGGAGACCGAGCCGATACGGCCAATCAGCGCCCAGCCAGCCAGCGCACAGATCAGGCCGGACAGCGTGTAGACGGAAATGAGCATGCGCTTGACGTTGACGCCGGCGAGCTCTGCCGCATCCGGGTCGTCGCCCACAGCATAGACGTGACGCCCCCAGGCGGTGTGGTTCAGCACGTACCAGAGGACGGCGACCAGCAGGACCATGGCGACCACGCCATAGGTGAAGACGGCGCCACCCATTCGGATGCTCTCACCGAAGAATTGCAGGATCGGCGCACTGGTCTCGATATCCTGGGCGCGGATCGTCTCATTGGCTGAGTAGAGGAAGTTGGTTGCCAGAACGATCTGCCACATGCCGAGCGTAACGATGAAGGGCGGCAACTTCATGCGCGCGACAAGCACGCCATTGATGAAGCCGCAGAAGGCACCGACGGCAAAGCCGCAGAGGATGGCGAGTTCAGGCGGAAGGCCGTAGCGGAAAGCGAACTGGCCCATGACCACGGACGACAGAACCATGATGGCCCCGACGGAAAGATCGATACCGGCGGTCAGGATGACCAGGGTCTGTGCGGCGCCGACGATCCCGACGATCGCGACCTGCTGCAGGATCAGGGTCAGCGTGAAGGCGGAGAAGAACTTGCCGCCCAGAATGAGGCCGAAGACGGCGACCGACAGGACGAGAACGATCAGCGCCACGGCTGCCGGACTGGAATGAAGGAAATGTTGGAAGCGCTCGAGGGGGGTGCGCTCATGACGGTCGAACGAGGCGACCTCGGTCGAGCTCGAAGACAGGACCTTTTCGAATTCCTGAGGGGTCCGCGTTTCGGGATTGGCCGGCTGCATGGGTCATCCTCCCTGCCGTTGTCTCAAATTCTTTTACATGAAGGATACGCCCGGCTCGCCGCCGCGCAAGCCGGGCGTTGCGCCCATTGGCGGGAGACAAGCTCCCGCCAACGTTTCAACTCAGGCGCGGTCGTTAGGGATCAACCCCAGCACTTGTTCGTGCCTTCGGTGGTGTCGATGGACTCGACGCCAGCAGCCGGCTTGTCGGTGACCAGGGCAACGCCCGTGTCGAAGAAGTTCTTGCCTTCGGTGGCAGCCGGCTTTTCACCGGTGTCTGCGAACTTCTTGATGGCCTCGATGCCGAGAGCCGCCATCAGCAGCGGATACTGCTGGGAAGTCGCGCCGATAACGCCTTCCTTGACGTTCTTGATGCCCGGGCAACCGCCGTCAACCGACACGATCAGGACGTCCTTTTCCTTGCCGACAGCCTTCAGTGCTTCATAGGCACCGGCAGCAGCAGGCTCGTTGATGGTGTGGACGACGTTGATGGACGGATCCTTCTGGAGAAGGTTTTCCATGGCGGTACGGCCGCCTTCTTCGTTACCGTTGGTGATGTCATGGCCAACGATGCGTGCGTCGGTTTCATCGCCGATCTTGTTGATGTCGACGGTGTCGATGCCGAAGCCCTTCATGAAGCCCTGGTTACGCAGAACGTCGACCGACGGCTGCGAAGGCGTCA
>JAIXSF010000055.1 GCA_027484835.1 Rhizobiaceae bacterium
AAGCGCTCCGTGATGGCGCGTGCGTGACCGGCGAGAACGGCCGGCGGGGCCACCCTGCGCCCCGCCGGCATTAGGGGAAATGACGAGCAAACAAAAAAGCCCGGCGTGATCCACGCCGGGCTTTTCGGTATCGGTCGAGCTAGAGCTCTTAGTTCTTGGCGCGCTCGACATAGGAATTGTCTTCGGTCGCGATGACGACGCGGATGCCGGCGTCGACATGCGGCGGCACCATCGTGCGAATACCGTTCGACAGGATCGCCGGCTTGTAAGACGACGAGGCCGTCTGGCCCTTGACGACCGGCTCGGTCTCGACGATCTCGAGCGTCACGTGACGCGGCAGCTGGATGGCAAGCGCCACGCCTTCGTGCATGGACAGGATGCAAACCATACCTTCCTGCAGATAGGCCTTCTGGTCGCCCATGGTTTCGACATCAACGACGACCTGGTCGTAGTTTTCAGGGTTCATGAAGTGGAAGCCTTCGCCGTCCTCGTAGAGGAACTGGTGGTTCACGTCTTCAACGAACGCGCGCTCGACCTGCTCGGTCGTGCGCCAGCGTTCAGAAACCTTCACGCCATCGACGATGCGGCGCATGTTGACCTGGGTGACCGGCGTGCCCTTGCCCGGGTGGAAGTTTTCGGCAGTCAGCACGACGTAGAGCTTGCCGTCCACGTCGATGACATTGCCCTTGCGCACGGACGAGGCGATAATCTTGACCATTGGAATTCCTTGTATCTGCGTAAGACCCGTCGTAAAGGACGGCGGTCCCGACGGACCTCTATGAATTTCTCGGGCGCAACTAACCCAAATCCGGCAAAATAGCCAGCCCGTGTTGAGAAATGGACCGAGATTCCGGCATGATTGACAGCCGCCGATCATCCCCACCGTGGTGGCGCGCGTCCGTGCATGCGGATCGCCGCCCTTTCCTGATCGGCCGCAACCGGATCCAGGCGGCATTCCGCACCCATTTCGCGGACAAGGACTTCATCGAAGTTGACACCGCGACCCTGCAGATTTCGCCCGGCAACGAAGCCCATCTGCATGCCTTCGGGACCGAGGCGATCGGCCATGATGGCTCTGCCGTGCCGCTCTACCTGCACACCTCGCCGGAATTTGCCTGCAAGAAATTGCTCGCGGCCGGAGAAACGAGGATCACCTGTTTTGCCCATGTCTATCGCAACCGTGAGCGGGGGCCTCTCCACCATCCGGAATTCACCATGCTGGAATGGTACCGCGTCGGTGAGACTTACGAGCAACTGATGCGCGACTGCGCCGACCTGATTGCGCTTGCCGCGCAAACGGCCGGTACGCAGCAGTTTGCCTATGGTGGCAAGACCGTCGACCCCTTCGCAGAACCGGAACGGATCTCGGTAGCAGACGCATTCACCCGCCATGCCGGCATCGATCTGCTGGCAACCATCGCCGCAGATGGCAGGACTGATCGCGACGCGCTGGCAAACGAGTTGCGCGGCGTTGGCATCAGGACGGCGGAAGACGACACATGGGCCGACCTCTTCAGCCGGGTTATCGTCGAGAAAGTCGAACCCAACCTCGGCAGCGGCCGTGTCACCATTCTTGACCGCTATCCCGTCGCGGAAGCGGCGCTCGCACGCCCTTGCGCCGACGATCCGCGCGTTGCGGAACGCTTTGAGGTCTATGCCTGTGGCGTCGAACTGGCCAACGCGTTTGGCGAACTCACGGATCCTGCCGAACAGCGCCGTCGCTTCGAGGCCGAGATGGCGGAAAAGCAGAGGGTCTATGGCGAAACCTACCCGCTGGACGAAGACTTCCTGGAGGCTCTCGCAGACATGCCGCAAGCCTCTGGCATCGCGCTTGGCTTTGACCGCCTCGTGATGCTGGCAACCGGCGCTCTGAGAATTGATCAGGTGATCTGGGCGCCTGTCGCGGAGACCCATCTTGGCTGAAGCGACCTTGCGCACAGTCGGTGATCTCGTATCAGCCGGCCTTGTCAGAAACCGAGAGGCGGATGCTCTCGAGGCCGTCGCCGGTCGTTATGCGATCGCGCTGACGCCGACCGTCCGCGCACTGATCGATACCGGCGATCCGAACGACCCGATCGCGGCACAATATGTTCCGTCCACAGCCGAACTCACCGAACACCCGGGCGAACGCCCGGATCCCATCGGGGACCATCCGCATACGCCGGTGGAAGGGGTCGTCCATCGCTATCCGGACCGGGTTCTTCTCAAGGTGGTGCATGTCTGCCCGGTGTATTGCCGGTTCTGCTTTCGCCGTGAAATGGTCGGCCCCCAGGGTGACGGCAATCTCGGTGCCGATGCGCTGAAGAACGCACTCGATTACATCCGCGCAGACGCGCGGATCTGGGAAGTGATCCTGACGGGCGGTGATCCGTTGATCCTGTCACCTCGCCGGCTACGCGAAGTCATGCAGGAACTGGCAACGATGCCCCATGTACGCATCGTCCGCATCCACTCCCGGGTTCCAGCCGTCGATCCGGAGCGTATCTCCGATGCTCTGCTGGATGCGCTGAAGGCCGGCGGCAAGACGCTGTACCTCGCGCTGCATGTCAACCACGCTCGTGAACTGACGGCGGAAGTCCGCGCAGCCTGTGCAAGACTGTCGGCGACTGACGTTCAACTGATCAGCCAGAGTGTCCTGCTCAAGGGCATCAACGACAATGCCGAAACACTGGCCGATTTGATGCGCGCTTTCGTAGAGACCGGCGTCAAACCCTACTACCTGCACCATCCGGACATGGCGCCTGGCACCGGGCACTTCCGCCTCACCATCGCCGAAGGCCAGACGATCATGCGAGAGCTGCGCACCAAGCTATCAGGCCTCTGCATTCCGCACTACATCCTCGATCTGCCAGGCGGCCACGGCAAGGTTGAGATCGGCACGAACAGCCTGCGCGAAATTGATCCAAATCGATACATCGTTCTCGACCGTCATGGGCAAGAACACGTCTACGAAGGCTAGGGAGGGCCCATTTGCGGCCGAAACGGCTGTTCCGTCATGCGAATTGGCTGCCCGTTCATTCGGATTTTACCGAAAGGTTTAGCGGAAACTTCGTCTTTCCTCTGTAAGAAATCGCTCAATAGATTTTGAGCATCCGACCGGAGGGAAAACGATGAACGAAACCATTCGCGTGCTGCTGGGCAAACTGGGCGGCCTTCCGGTCGCGGTCGACACGCTTGCCGACGAAGCGGATCTTTACGCAGCTGGCCTGTCGTCGTTCGCTTCCGTTCAGCTGATGCTGGGGCTCGAAGAAGCCTTCGACATGGAGTTTCCCGATCACCTCCTGAACCGCAAGTCGTTTGCCAGCATCGCCGCCATCGAGGCGACGGTCGCGACCATCGTCGGGGATAGAAAGGTCGCCTGATGGACCTCTCCTCGTCATCGACGGACAAGAGCCTGAAGGCACGCGCCTCGCGTGTCGCGGCCATTGCCGCCCTTCATGCTGATAATGTCGACAAGGCCGGGCGCTTCCCGCAAGAAGCGATCGACGCCATGAAGGCGGAACGCCTGATGGGGATCCAGATCCCAGCCGATTGTGGCGGCGAAGGTCGCTCCACCTCCGAGATTGCCGAACTCTGCACGATCATGGCCCAGGGCTGCGCAGCCAGTGCGATGATCTTCGCCATGCACCAGATCAAGGTCTCGAGCCTTGTGTCGCACGGAACCGATGCCCGCTGGCACCGCGACTTCATGCACAAGATCTGCGTCGAACAGCTTCTTCTCGGCTCTGCGACCACCGAAGGCGGCATCGGCGGCAACCTGCGCAATTCGATCTGCGCCATCGAGGTCGAGGGGGATCGCTGCCGACTGGAGAAGGACGCAACCGTCATCTCCTACGGCAAGCAGGCAGACGCCATTCTCATCACCTCCCGCGCACACAAGGACGCACCGCCCAGCGACCAGGTCATGACCGTGTTCCTGAAGGATCAGTACACGCTCGAGCAGACCCATGTCTGGGACACGATGGGCATGCGCGGCACCTGTTCCGATGGTTTCCTGTTCAAGGGCAAAGCGCCGGCCGAACAGATCCTGCCCAAGCCGTTTGCCGAGATCGCAGCCCAATCGATGCTCGCAAGTTCTCATCTCCTGTGGAGTGCGTTGTGGTACGGCATCGCCGTCGATGCTTTCTCCAAGGCGCAGGCTTTCTTGAGAGCCGCCGCGCGCAAGACGCCGGGCACACAGCCCCCTGGCCTTGTGCAGCTGGCAGAGATGTCGAGCCAGTTGCAGGCGATCCGCTCGAACATTCAGGCAGGCCTCACCTCCTACGAACAGGCGCTGAGGGATCCCGACCGCCTGTCCTCCATGGGCTTCGCCGTCGCGATGAACAACGTCAAGATTGCCTCCTCCGAGATGATCCTGCCGGTCATTCATCAGGCGCTCAGGATCTGCGGCATCATGGGCTACAAGAACGGCACGCCCTACAGCCTTGGCCGCCATCTGCGGGATGCGCATTCCGCCGAACTGATGATTTCCAACGACCGCATCCTCGGCAACACGTCGACCATGCTGCTCGTGCACAAGCAAGAAACCGGATTGTTGGGGTGACCAAATGGATATGCAGGTGAGCTTTCTGGACCGCCTCTTCGAAAGCGGTCTTCTCATTGATACGGGTGTTGATGGCCTTTATGGCCGCAGTGGCCAGTTCGAAGATGTCATCGCCGCCTTCGAGCGCCTGATCGACAAGGTCGGAGGCGCCGATGGCGCGGAAGCGATCCGCTTTCCGCCGGGCATGAACCGCGCCTATTTCGAAAAGAGCGGTTATATGAAGAGCTTCCCGCAGCTCGCCGGCACCGTCCATTCCTTCTGCGGCAACGACCACGACCACATGAGCCTCCTCCAGTGCATGGAAGAGGACAAGGACTGGACGAAGGAGCAGAAGGCGACCGACATCGCGCTGACGCCCGCCGCCTGCTATCCGCTCTATCCGACGGTCGCCAAGCGCGGTCCGATTTCGATGCAAGGCGGCCTCTTCGACCTCCAGTCCTATTGTTTCCGCCACGAGCCGTCCCGCGACCCCGCCCGCCAGCAGCTGTTCCGCATGCGCGAATATGTCTGCATGGGCACGGAAGCCCACGTCACCACATTCCGTCAGACCTGGATGGATCGCGGTGTCGAAATGATGAAGTCCATCGGCCTCGATGTGGAAATCGACGTTGCCAACGATCCCTTCTTCGGCCGCGCCGGCCGCCTGCTTGCCAACAACCAGCGCGACCAGAACCTGAAGTTCGAGCTGCTGATCCCGGTGACGTCGCAGACCAACAAGACGGCCTGCATGAGCTTCAACTACCATCAGGATGCGTTTGGCCAGAAATGGGGCCTCTCGCTTGAAGATGGTTCGGTGGCCCACACCGCTTGCGTCGGGTTCGGCCTGGAACGCATCGCGCTTGCCCTCTTCGCCCAGCATGGTTTGGACGTTGCTGCCTGGCCAGAATCCGTCCGCCAGACGCTCTGGGGCTGAATCCGAAATGACAGCCGTCTTTCCCGGACTGGATCCGGACCATTACCTTCCCCACGCGCTCCACGATCAGGAGCGCATGTGGCCGGAAACCAATTGTTATGTCGATCTGTGGATCGAGGTGCTGTCCGCCGCTGGCAAAGCGCCCGAGGCCATGCTCGGTTTCACGCTGACGCAGGACTTCGAGGGAGACCAGTTCACCTTCTTCAAGGTGCCGCTCGAAGATCTCGAGCAGCTCTATGGCATCAGGGTGACCGAGCTTGCGATCTTCGACACGGTCGAGAACCATCTCCACGAACAGATTGCTCGCGGCCGCCTCTGCCTCGTTGAGATGGATAGCTTCTTCATGCCCGACACGCAGGGTGTTGGTTATCGGCAGGAGCACGGCAAGACAACGGTCGGCGTCAACCGCCTCGACACGACAAACCGGGTCATGGACTATTTCCACAACGGCGGCTTTTTCCGTCTGGAGGGAGACGATTTCGACGGCGTCTTCCAGCGCGATCTGCCCGAAGGCACCCTGCCCTTCCTGCCCTACACGGAATTCGCCAAGTTCCCCGCGACTTACCCTTCCTCTGCCCATCTGCGTGAGACGGCGCAAAGTCTTCTGCGCCGGCATTTCGCACGCAGGCCGGAGGCAAACCCGATCGCCGAATTCTCCTCGATCTTTCCAAAACAAGTCGAGGCGGTCGCAGAACGTCCCTTCGGCTATTTCCACAAATACGCCTTCAACACGCTGCGCCAATTTGGCGCCAATTTCGAGCTTCTGGCGAGCCACCTCAAATGGCTGGATGAAACAGCCCATGCGGCAGCCATCGCAGAAGCACTGAAAATCAGCGAATGCGCCAAGACGGTCCAATTCCAGCTGGCACGCGCCGTAACGCGCAAGAAGTTCGATCCGCTGGCAACGGCCCTCGATCCGGCCATTGCGGCCTGGAACCGTCTGATGGATGATCTTGGCCAAAGGCTGGCATGAAGGACAACAAGATGACGGGGACGATCTATCTGGGGGCAGACACCCGTCCTCTGGAAGAGGGTTGGACCCTCTTGCTGACGGAAGCCGGGCGTTATCAGGTCCCTGCCGATCTTCCCCGCGCTGCTTTTCACATTCCGGCATCAGTGCCCGGCACGGTCGCGGGAGCCCTGACGGATGCCGGCCTTTACGATCCGGCTCATCCGAGCGCCTTGCACGACAAGGATGTCTGGTACATCCGGTCGCTTGACGGGGAGGCGCCTGGACCGGCCATTCTCCGCTTCGAGGGCTTGGCCACCATCGCCGATATCTTCGTCAACAACGTGCTCGCCCACACCTGCGAGAGCATGTTCCAGCCGGTGGATCTCTCGATCGACCTCTCGGGCAGTGGCGAATTGGTCATCTGCTTCCGGGCTCTTCAGCCTCACCTGGAAAGGAAGGGGCCGAGGGCCCGCTGGCGACCCCGGATTGTCGATCAACAGGGTCTGCGGCTCGTCCGCACCACGCTTCTCGGACATATGCCGGGCTGGTGCCCGGAAATCCATCCGGTCGGCCCATACCGCCCGATCTCCCTCATCCGCCCATCCCGCGACGCGATCTCCAATCTGCGCATCCGGGCGGACCTCGACGAGTTCGGCACCGGGCAATTGTCAGTGGAGCTCGATGAGCAAGAGGGCACCGAGATGGCAGTCCTTTGCTGTGGTCGCACAGCACCGTTTGAAAGGACCTCGAACGGTCGCCTGACGGCACGTCTGGAGCTCCCCGGGATCGCCGCATGGTGGCCAAGGACCCATGGGACACCCGCCCTGCATGAGCTGACGCTTGCCGTCGACGGACGCATTCACTCCCTCGGCCTCATCGGATTTCGCCGGATCGAAATCGATCGCGGTGAAGATGGCCGAGGTTTCGGCCTGAAGGTAAACGGCGTTCCCGTCTTCTGCAGGGGTGCCGTCTGGACCAACGCCGATCTCCTGCGACTACCCGGTACCGCGGAAACCTATGCGCCCTGGCTGGCCAAGGCCGCGGAAGCCAACATGAACATGATCCGCATCGGCGGCACCATGACTTACGAAAGCGCCGACTTCTTCCGGCTCTGCGACCGACTGGGCATCATGGTCTGGCAAGATCTGATGTTCGCCAATTTCGATTACCCTGTGTCTGAAGCGGGGTTCCCCGCCCACGCTGTGGCTGAAGTCGAAGCACTTCTGGCCACTCTTCAGGGTAGCCCGTCGCTGGCGGTCGTGGCCGGCGGCAGCGAAGTCTTTCAGCAAGGCGCCATGCTCGGTCTTCCGGAAGGCGTGTGGAAAGGCGACTTCTTCACCACCACGCTTGCTGACGCGGTCAGCGCTGCGCGCCCGGATGTGGCCTATGTGCCCAACAGTCCCTATGGCGGCTCGATGCCCTTTGCCGTGAATGAAGGGGTGACGCACTATTATGGGGTTGGCGCCTACCAGAGACCGCTCGAAGACGCCCGACGGGCAAATGTTCGTTTTGCGGCGGAGTGCCTCGCCTTTGCAAACGTTCCGCAACAGCGAACGCTTGATGCCCAGCTGCCGGTGCCCCCGGTCCATGACCCGAGATGGAAGGCACGCGTACCAAGAGATCGCGGTGCATCCTGGGACTTCGAGGACGTGCGCGATTTCTATCTCGGCGAACTCCATGCCGTCGATCCGGTAGAATTGCGCCGCACGGACCCCGCTTCCTACCTCGACTACGCCCGTGCGACGACGGCAGAAGTGGTGACTGAAACCTTTGGCGAATGGCGGCGAACCGGCTCGTCCTGCCATGGCGGCCTCACTTGGACATTCCAGGACCTGGAAGCCGGCCCCGGCTGGGGAATCATCGACGCGACCGGCGAGCCTAAATCCACATGGTATGCCGTGAAACGCGCATTCCGCCCGGTGCAGATCCAGCTGATCGACGAGGGCACGAACGGCCTCGACATCCATGTCCTAAACGAAACTGGCATTAGCCAATCCGTCACGGTCGAAATCACCTGTCTGCGCGACGGCAGCCAACCCGTGGTATCGGCAAGCAGGTCCATGTCTCTCGACGGCAGGTCGGCACATCGGATCGCGGCGACAGATCTCTTCGGTGCGTTTTTCGACACCACCTATGCCTATCGCTTCGGACCGCCATCCCATGATGTGACCGTGGCAAGGCTGATCGACAAGCAAGGCGTGGTTTTGTCGGAGGCCTTCCACTTCCCGATCGGTCGCAAGGCGGCACGCCATCCGGCAAGGATCGATCACGTATTTCACCACATCGATGGTCTATGGTGGATCGAGCTGTCGACGCAACAGCTGGCGCAATCCGTCCATCTCGACTTCGAGCACTTTCGACCGGAAGACGACTGGTTCCATCTGGCGCCCGGCCGAACGAAGCGGATCAGGCTCTATCCGCGCGAAGGCGCATCCGCTTCCCTCGCGCCTCGCGGCACGCTGATCCATCTGGGCAACAGGGCAATCCAGACCCTTGGTTGATCAGTGACCCGTCCTGTGACTTCAAGCCTCGTCGGGGGCGTGGAACAGGCGATGGACCACCTCATCCCAGGTGAGGATGTCGGACGTGTCGATCGTCTGGTGGTCCATTGACTTCGCCCGTTCGAAGGCGGCCCGAATGGAGACAGGGTTGTCGGGCTCGTAGGCACAGACATTGTCGCGGCCTGCAGCGGCAAACTGCGGTGCAACGATCGGCAAATGGCAATAGCTGTACTGGATCATCTTCAGGCTGGACTGGCTGAGATAATCAGCACCGGCGCCGACACGGTAGGGTGCAATCCCGATATCGGCGAACTTGATGAACGGGACCACGCGCGCAAACGACACTTCACCATGGACGATGATGTTGCCGCGCGACTGCTTTGGCAGCGCCTTCTTGCCAAAGAGATGAAAGGTCCAGTCCGGATTGGCGACCGCCAGGGTATCGATCGTATCGGCATCGAACATCATGTCTCCGACACTGACGGCATGCCGAGAGCCTTGATAGGGGCTTGTGGCGGCGCCGTCGAAAACGTCCTTGCTGATCCCGTGAGGCACAAACACGACCCGGTCCTGCAGGGAAAAATCCGCGCGCATCGCTTCCGCCATGATCCGGATCTGATCGTAAAGCGGCAGGGTACGGTTCAGCTCATCGATCACGCAGGGATGGACGTTGATCGTCTCAAGCCGGTCCGCCGCGTGGTAGATGAATTTGGCGTCCGGCGCATGTTTCCGCAGGTAACGCGTCAGAAGCGGTGAAGGGCCGCTTTCGATCACGATATGGCTGTAGTCTGCCAGACGCTCGATAACAGGCTTGGGCAGAAAGTGCCCGTAGCGACGATAAAGCGGTGACACGAGCGCGTTGAGCCATCCGATCCGGAAGTTGACGGGGTGGAATGGCGCAAACCAGACGAACTCCTCAAGGCGCTCGTCGAGGCGCAGCCAGGCATTGGCCGGACGTGTCAGCGCATGTTTGTAGCGTCCATCGCGAATGAAGCGACTGATAGGGCTGAGGCGGCAGATCAGGAAGTCGACGTTTGCGCCCTCGGCGCGCAACTGGTCGGCAATGAAATGCAAATCCACGCGGCGCGGCGCATCGGCAAAATGATGGCCAGACACGATCAGAATGCGTTTGGACACGGATTTCATCAGGCAAGTGCCTCCTGCAGCAGCCGAGGTCCAAGGACATCTCGGTAAAGTGCGACATGCCGGTCACAGACGCCGGCCCATCCGTGCTCAGCCGCTGCTGCCATCATCTGGGATCGAAGCGCCGGGGAACCGACGAGCGCCAGGTAGGCTGCCTCGATCGCGCCCGCCGCGGCAACGGGTTGAGAAAAATCACTGATCGCTACCCCGGCATGGCGGGCGGCAAGCGCCTGATAGGCATCATTGGCATGGAGCACTGGTACCAGTCCCGCACTCATGGCTTCGACAGCCACCAACCCGAAGCCCTCATACTCCGAAGCCGAGACGAAAAACGACGACTGCGACAGAATATGGCTGACCTCTGCATTTGACACGCCAAGATGGAGGCTGACGTCATCCTGCAAGCCTCGGTTCACGATCGCGGCTCGCAGATCCGCTTCCGTAAGATCCGACGGAGATCCGACAATGTCGAGCCGCCAGCCAGGCGCCGAGGACTTGAGCTTGGCCATCGTGTCGAGCAGGCGTTCCAGGCGTTTGTTGACGGAAAATCGACCGATTGTGATCATCCGTCGCACGGGAACAGGACTGCCAAGTCCGGCAAATTTTTCGATGTCGACGCCGTTTTCGATCAGCCGCGCCCGGGCGCCGGCAATCGGCTTGAACATCTGATGATCGGACTGGCTGCAGCAAACGACCGCGCCGTAAGCGAGAGCAGAAGCGCGTGTCGCAGTGCGGAACCAGATCTTCTTGAGTGCGGCGTGATTGTTGGTGTGAAAAAAGCCGCCATGCGTGGTGGCGATCATCGGCTTCCGATGAAAGGGCCGCGTCCAGGCAAGCGCATCATAGAAAAAGTCGATGCCATGCACATGCACGAGATCGGCATCACCGATATGGCGAAAGACTTGCGGCGCGATCGGATATCGACTGCTGCCACGCCAGGGGATGCGTACAACCTCGATTCCGTCGATCACTTCCAGGGCCGGCAACATCTGATCAGGAGCGCGGAACAGCCGGTCGAGCGTCACGACGCGAACCTGGAAACCGCGCGCAGCCAGCCACCTGCTGAGGTTGCTGACGACGTCTTCCAGGCCACCACGGCTCGGTGTGTATTGGCGAACGACCTGAACCACCCGCAAGGGCCTGCCGCGACCTGACATATCCGCCGGCGGCAGCGCCGTCGTTCCTTCCATGCCCCACCTTCACGTTGATCGTTGCGGTCAATCTTTCGTTCTGCCTAGCGGAAAACCGTTAAGGTCAGGTTCTCGCACCAGATCGCGCCGAGCCGGATGGTCTCACTGCATGCACGACAACATTCAAAGTCGCTTTTCCCCGCGAGGAAGACGCGACGGCGAAGATGCGCCTTGGAAAGACGCAATGGGAACGAGGTTTTGCGTTTCCTGCCCTAATCTCTGCCCACGCAACGGCTGAAGGCACTGAGGAATAGGCCCTTCAGACTTGCTCGGACGATCTGTTGAAGCTGCGCGCTTCCGATCGTGCCGGAGATGCGATAGAGACACGCGGCTTGCCCCGCCGAGGAGATAATGGAACCGATGACGAGCTATGTATTGACCGTATCCTGCCAGTCGACCCGTGGCATCGTGGCCGCGATTTCGGGTTATCTCGCGGCACAGGGTTGCAACATCGTCGACAGCTCGCAGTTCGACGACCTCCACACCGGCCAGTTCTTCATGCGCGTTTCCTTCATTTCCGAGGAAGGTGCGAACGAGGCCAAGCTTGAAAAGGGTTTCGTACCGGTCGCCGAAAAGTTCGGAATGACCTGGAACCTGCATGACGCTGCAAAGCGCATGAAAGTGCTCTTGATGGTGTCACGCTTCGGTCACTGCCTGAACGACCTGCTCTATCGCTGGAAGATCGGGGCTCTGCCTATCGAGATCGTCGGCGTCGTCTCAAACCACTTTGACTACCAGAAGGTCGTCGTGAACCACGACATCCCCTTCCACCACATCAAGGTCACGAAGGAAAACAAGCCGGAAGCCGAAGCCCGGATCATGGATCTCGTCGAGCAGACCGGCACCGAACTCATCGTGCTCGCCCGCTACATGCAGGTCCTCTCGGATGACATGTGCAAGAAGATGTCCGGCAAGATCATCAACATCCACCATTCCTTCCTGCCGTCCTTCAAGGGTGCAAACCCCTACAAGCAGGCCTTCGAGCGCGGCGTGAAGCTGATCGGGGCAACCGCCCACTACGTCACGGCTGATCTCGACGAAGGTCCGATCATCGAGCAGGACGTCGCCCGCATCACCCATGCGCAGTCCGCGGACGATTATGTCTCGATCGGTCGAGACGTCGAAAGCCAGGTGCTGGCGCGCGCGATCCACGCCCACATCCACCACCGCACCTTCATCAACGGCAACCGCACGGTGGTCTTCCCGGCAAGTCCGGGTTCCTACGCCTCCGAGCGTATGGGTTAAACACAGTGACGACGGTAATCGATGGAAAGGCAGCTGCCGCTTCGGTGATCGAAGCGGTAACCTCAGCGGCGACCAAACTG